>JAQCER010000368.1 GCA_027618625.1 Verrucomicrobiota bacterium | reverse complement strand
CAATGGAAATGCCGCATCTGCCCGGTAGCGATACCTGACACGGGGATCGACCGCCCAGCCCGTCGCCACAGCGGTCCGGCATTGGCGTTTGATCCCGCCGAACGCAGCCTTGCGCTCTGCTGTTGGCGGGAACACTAACACTTTTCCATCCACAGCTGTGGCATCGAACGGATGGCAAGGCGGGAAGGCGAATCCATGGGATTCAAAAGTGGGCAGCAACTTGCGAATGGAATCGTGCACCATGGCTTCCAGACCGGAGCCGTTGAGTAGCGCCAGGAGTTCTTGCGCCTTGCCGAACGAATAACCGAGCAGGACAGGAATCTCGCCGGCAGCGAGTGTTTCGCGACAAAAACGCAGCACGTCGGCGCGGACGTCTTCGATGGGAGGAAAGCGATACTTTGGCAGGCCAAACGTCGTCTCCATGATCAAGGTGTCTGCGGTTCGGGCTTCGTAGGGTTCGCAGGTAAGGCTGGAGCGACGCTTGAAGTCGCCGGTGTAGATCAGGGATGCGCCATCGCTGAGCCGTTCAATGCGGATCTGCGCAGAACCCAACGCATGACCGGCTGGGAACAGTTCGATGCTGTGGCCATGGTGCTCGATCTGCTGGCCGAATGCGATCGGGTCGCAGGCGGTCTTCTGGCCATAGCGGGCATACAGCACATCCGCCGTGGCCGGGGAACAGAGGATCCGGTGATGGCGGGCAAAGTGGTCGGAATGTGCGTGCGAAATGAACGCACACGGCTTGACGCGCAATGGGTCGAGCCAGAAATCCGCCTCGGGCAGGTAGATTCCTCGATCCCTCGCCTCCACTGGAATCTCGCGGCGACGATGCTGTGCGGTGGGCAGTTCTGGACGGACAGAGGCCAATAAAGGAGACCATATCCGGTGTCGCAGAAATTGCCATGCTGTTTTCGAAGTTGGGAACGGGGTGGCTGTGCGCTATGGTGGCCGTTATGAAGCCCTCGCAACGTCGTCGCCCATTGCTCGCCCACCTCCGCGCGGCGATTCGCTTCCCCCTGATCATTTCAGGCGTAGTGGCCGCCACATTTTGCACCGGCTGCCAGGATGAGGACGACGGCACACTGGGCAGCGCACAGCCGCAGCCGAAGTCCGAGGCGCCAGCAGGCATGAGGTGGATCCCCGGCGGCAAGTTTACCATGGGCAGCTCATCGTCATTCGCGCGGGAAGACGAACGCCCTGAGCACATCGTTGAGGTAAGGGGATTCTGGATGGATGAGACGGAAGTCACGAATGCGCAGTTCCGTTCCTTTATCGATGCCACTGGTTACGTGACCCGAGCAGAGAAAACTCCTACGCTGGATGAATTCCCGGAAGAACTGCGCCATCTCATTGATCCTGCCGATCTCAAAGCCGGTGCCAACACCTTCAAGCCTTGCGATGCAGTGAATCTTCAAGAACACCTGCAGTGGTGGGAATACAAGCACGGCGCAAGCTGGAAACAGCCCGACGGCCCGGACAGCAGTATCGAGGGAAAGGACGACTATCCGGTAGTCTGCCTTACATGGGACGACGCCGTAGCCTACGCCAAGTGGGCCGGGAAGCGCTTGCCCACCGAGGCCGAATGGGAGTTCGCCGCGCGTGGTGGATTGAAGGGGCAGATCTTCGTCTGGGGCAACGAAATGCATCCCGACGGCAAGTGGATGTGCAATATCTACCAGGGAGATTTTCCCAGAAACGACTCTGGCGAGGACGGCCATGCAGGTGCAGCGCCAGTGAAATCGTATCCTGAAAACGGCTACGGCATGTACGATATGTCAGGCAATGTCTGGGAGTTCGTGAGCGACTGGTACAAGGCCGACTATTACCAGTGGAGTCCGGCAAAGGATCCGCAAGGCCCCCGCAGCAGTGACGATCGTCACGGTGGCAGCGAACCTAACAAAGTCATCAGGGGCGGATCCTTCCTCTGCAACGACTGCTACTGCTCCGGCTACCGTCCCAGCGCCCGGCAGACAACAACGCTGGACAGCTCAAGCAATCACACTGGATTTCGCTGTGTGAAGGACGTCAAGTAACCAGGGAAAAGCCAGCGCACCCCGAGTTCCTGCTCGATGAAGCCATACACCGCAAACCACGTGCACGTGCCTTTGCAAATCGTACCACCCGGCCCCGAATCGCCGCCGCACAGGTGCAAATGGCCGTTTCGCGTCAAAACCACGATCTCCTCCGGCTTCGGCGCGAGTTCCGCAGTCGCCTTGCAGTGCCCCTCAGAGATGCGCGGACCCTCAGGCCGCCCCTATTGTGCCTCCATGCCGATCTCAGGCCGCACGCCGCCGATCTCGCCGAGATAATTCAAGTTTGAAATCACCGTCCCCGCCGGGAAGCCCATTTGTCCTCACGCGTAGGAAGGGTTCGGGCTAGGCGATGATTTCCCGGACGACTTTTCCGGCGACGTCGGTGAGGCGGAACGGGCGGCCGTGGTGTTCGAAGGTGAGGCGTTTGTGGTCGAGACCGAGCAGGTGGAGCATGGTGGCGTGCAGGTCATTGATGTGAACTTTGCCGGTCACGGCATGGTATCCGAAGTCGTCGGTCTCTCCGTGGATGATGCCTCCTTTGACGCCACCGCCGGCCATCCACATCGTGAAGCCGTGCTGATTGTGCTCGCGTCCGTCGCCATTCTGAGCGTGTGGGGTGCGGCCGAACTCGCCGCCCCAGAGGACGAGCGTATCCTTGAGCAGTCCGCGTGCTTTCAGGTCGGTGAGCAGGCCGGCGACCGGCTTGTCGCATTGGGCGCAGAGATTCTTGAGGCCGCCGGCGATGCCGCTGTGGTGGTCCCAGCCGTCGAGGGTGACCTGCACAAAGCGCACGCCGGCCTCGGCGAGGCGTCGCGCGAGGAGGCACTGGCGGCCGAACTGATCGGTCGGTGCCTGGCCGATGCCATAGAGGTCGAGAGTGGTCTTCGACTCGCTGGCAAGATCCACGAGGCGCGGGGTTTCGCTCTGCATGCGGAAGGCGAGTTCGAAGGACTCGATGACGCCCTCCATCTGCTGGTCGGTCTGGAGGCGGTCGAGCTGGCGGTGGTTCATCGTCTGGATAAGGTCGAGCCGACGCCGCTGGACTTCCCCGGGGAGGTCGCGGTCGGTCAGGTTGCGGATCGGGGCCTGGTCGGGCTTGACTCCTACGTCCTGGATGGCGGTTCCCTGATGAATGGCGGGGAGAAAGGCGCTGCTGAAATTGCGCTCGCCCTCTCCAGGCAGGATCGTGACGTAGGAGGGCAGTTGCTGGTTCTCAGTGCCGAGGCCATAGGAGAGCCATGACCCCATGGAGGGCACGACGTCGAAGAGGTTGCCGGTGTGGAGCTGGCGGATCGCGACAGGGTGGTTAGGGCTATCGGCCTGCATCGCGCGCAGGATGCAGAGGTCGTCCGCGTGGCGGCCCATGAGGGGCAGCATGTCGGACAGGAAGAGGCCGGACTGGCCGTGGTGGTTGAAGCCGGAGACCGGACCGAGCAGCCGGGTGTTTTCGAGACCGACCGTCGCTTCGATCCCGGGAAGCGTATAGGGCAGCACGCCGCCGGAACCTCTTGCCAGCAAGGGTTTGTAGTCGAACAGATCCATGTGGGACGGACCGCCCATCATGAAGAGGAAAATAACGCGCTGCGCCTGCGGCGGGAAGTGCGGAGACTTAGTGGCAAGCGGGGAGGCCGCGTGGCTGGCCAATGCTTGCTTGGCCATGCCCTGCTGCTGGAGGAGCGCGTTGAGAGCGAGCGAGCCGAATCCGCAGGCGGAAGTGCGGAGGAAGTTTCGGCGGGAATGGCTGGCAGCGGGGATGGAAAGCTTCATGGCTGATTTCAAGTGGTGGCGTCTCTATTCGCGGAAGAGGAAGTTGTTGGATCCGAGCACTGCGTGGCAGAGTTGCGTCCATGCCTCCGTGCGTGCATTCTCACGGCCGGCGGTGCTGAGCTCACGGGTGCAGTCGTCGAGGAATGCCATGGCGGATTCGATCGCGTCGGCATCGGCCGGGCGATTCACGGCCAGGAGGTAGAGGCGGTGGATGCGGGCGCGCTCGTCGCCGGATTCCTCCTTCGCGAGGCGCTCGGCCAAGTGCCGGGCCTGGGTTTTGACAAAGGGCGCGTTCATGAGAAACAGCGCCTGGGTGGCGACGGTGGTCTCCGGGCGCGCCCCGGTGATTTCGCTGGGGTGGGGAAAATCGAAGGTGCTGAGGATTTCCAGATCCCCCTGAGGCCGCTCGCGCTTTAGCGGGAAATAGATCGTGCGCCGCCTGGACACCGATTCCGGGATTTTGCCGACCCATGTGGGCGGGTTCACGTTGCCGCCGAGGCCGGCAATGTTGTCGGGGAGTTCAAGGCCGAGGCTCGTTCCGCCGCGGCCCGAGTCGAGCTGGCCGCTGGTGGCGAGCATGGCGTCGCGGAGCGACTCCGCGCTCAGCCGTCGGCGCGGCATCTGCCGGAGCAAGCGGTTTTCGGAGTCGGCGGCAGTGGCCGCCACGTCCGGCGTTGAGGCCATCTGATAGGCGCGGGACAGCACCATGCGGCGCACCGATTTCTTGAGCGACCACCGGTCGTCCCCGCGCAGGCGCAGCGCGAGGAAATCGAGCAGTTCCGGGTGGCTCGGCAGATCGCCATGCACGCCGAAGTAATCGACCGAGCGCACCAGCCCCTTGCCGAAAAGGTGGTGCCAGAGGCGGTTGGCGAGGACGCGCGAGGTGAGCGGATTGCCGGGATCGGTGAGCCACTGCGCCAGTTGCAGGCGTCCGCTGCTGCCCGGCGGGATGTCGTGTCGCGTGGAGGCCCGGACAGCGCTGAGGAAGCCGCGCGGGACGATGCTGCCGGGTGACTGGAAGTCGCCGCGTCTATAGATCGGACCGTCGGCGGGCGAATCTACATCGCAAATAACACAGGCCA
>JAQCER010000367.1 GCA_027618625.1 Verrucomicrobiota bacterium | reverse complement strand
CCTTCCGCCGATTGCTGATCAATCGAAATGTGGATTGCGCCGCCCCCCCGTCTTTCGGCCCTTGCTTTCCGCCGCCCTTTGTTGAGGTAGTTCCTCATGGATGCCCGCAAGAAATCGCGTAGCTTCCCTTTGTTCTCCTCCGCCTTGGAAAAATCCTGGCGTCCCAGAAAGTCACAGAAGAATCCCTGGGTCGCGTCCTCCGCATCGTGCGGAGTGCAGCCGTAGCTTCGCGCGTACGCGTAGAGCGGAAACCAATACATTTCGCAGAGTTCCGAGAGGGCCTTCCGGGCCGAGACTTCGGTGGCGCTGTGCGCCGCCAGCATCAATGCCCACCGGGTCGTGGGGAACATACTTCCCGAAGGGCTCAGCACTAGAGGCATTGCAGGCACGCCGGGCGGTGACCCGTTTGGCTCGATCTCCAGAGATGTCCCCGGAGTGTTCTCGCTTGAGCCGTCAGTGGCGGCGGCTTCAGTTTGACCCGGAACGTGTTTTCCAGCGGCGAACTTCATCATGAAGTGATCCCCTTTTCTTGGAACTGACTTCTACGATGGCGAGAAACGCACCGTCAAGCTAAATTCAGCGGAATTCGGCGGAATCATTGGTTCCGGGATAGGGCCGCCTGGCCCGAAGGCCAGACGACGCCCCCACCGAGCCGGACGAGCGCGATTAAGGCAAGGCAGACGGTTGCTCGGGGTGTGGGTTCGTTACACTTTGGAGTGTACCATGCGTGCCGAGGTTAAGGGAAACACCCGTAGCATGCCCTGGAACTTTTCCCAGTTGGGCGGGCCCGCCACGGTTGCGCCGCCCGAGCCACTTGGTTGTTACTCCATCTTGCACCCGGCGACCCGGCAGTTCTTGCATGGGGTTCTCTTTAGTCGGCAGGCGCTACTGGAGCCTGACCAGCAATCGCACATATTGATCATTTCCCACCGGCGAAATCGCTGACTTCGCCCGTTCCCAGCCAATATCTTCTGGTTCAACTGTCACTGCCGATGTCAGATCACTCCATTCTTGAAGGGTATTCCCCTGCTGAAGCACGTAGACCACGCCTGCAGCACCTCCTGCCGGTCGCAGATAGCTGACTACAGCTTCGCCTGAATCCCGACGCTCAATGGTAAGTGCCAGTGCGCTTCCTGCATCCACTGGCGAAGTTCCTCCGGCATACTCCAGGAGTGTGCTTTGGCCGTCGCGATCGTGATCGCTGGTGGGATCTGCGTCGCTGAGGCCGTGGCTTGCCAGCCATGCATCGAATCCGCCGGAAGGTTGCCCATCGTCCGCCCCGGGGCTACCACCAACGGTGCTGCTAGCCGTCCAACTTGATGCTGCGCCATGATTGGGATTGGATTCGGCACCGACCAGCACGAGCGAAAATCCCTCGCCATCTGCGGCAGTCGGCCAGGGCGCCGCATCATCGTAAGTGAACGACTTCACTGTCTGACTTCCTTCCGGCAGCAAGGTGTTCGCGATGACAATTTCTTCGCCACCATTCGACAATTGAGAACCTCCCGCAAAGACGCCAGCCACTCGTTCGTTTGCAGCCGCACCGTAGCGCATCGCGAATGCGCTCGCGTTCTCAACAATCAGCACATGTTGCCCAGGCGCGAGCAATTGAATCGTGGCATCCGCAAAGCTGAACGTCACCCCGCTGGTAATCTCCAGTCCTTCCAGCTCAATCGTTTTGCTGCCAATGTTCTTGAACTCCAGGAATTCGAAATCGGTGCGCCCATTGAAGCCTGCAGCCAATTCCTGTTCCGTTGGCTCGGCCGGACGATAGTGAATCTCTGACACCACCAGATTGCTGGCGGAAGCGGGTTCGGTATCCACAAGAAATGTGGCCTTGCTCAGGGCCGACCATTCGCCATCCGTAGTGAGGGCACGGGCCTTGATCTCTCCTGATTGGCCCAGAGACAACGGAGTGGAAAAGAGCTGAGCATCTGGAGAAACAATGCCGCCTTCGCCACCGGCTGCCGTCAGCACCAGCTTCGGCTGGAACAGCATGTCACTTCCGCCTGCCGACGCATTCATGGCTTGGATCGCCAGCAGGTTGGTTCCTGTTTTCAGCTGATTGCGGAATGCAGAAATGTCAAATTCGACCAGGGTCTCCGCCTCCGAATCGGTGTGACTCGCCGTTGCCTTCGCGTTCCATTCCGTCGAGTCTGCATTCGCCCGGGCGACCTCGGTGCCGTTGAGATACGCGATGAATCCGTCGTCGTAACGCGCGAACAGCTTCAATCCATCTGCCGGACCGGGAAGCGTTTCCAAGGGGAATTCCACGCGCATGTAGAGCGTGGCATTGATCCCCCACATCGCACCTTTGAGGAACAGCCCACTATCGATGAACTTTTCGAATCCCGTGCCATTCTCGAAACCGGCACCTAAGTTTCCAGATATCCATGCACCATCGTTGAATCCTTCGGATGTCGACTGAGTGCGCCATGCTGTGCCGATGTCTTCCGTGGGAACATAGCCTTTCTTTGCAAACGACGCAGGAACCAGCTCGACATCTTCCGGAGGATCGCCAGTGCTCCGCGGATCCGTTCCATTGTTTGTGTAATAGATGACGGCACCCTCGCTGGTGGTCATCTCAAGTTTGTAGTCGCCAGGCACCCGTCCACCGTGCTGGCTGAAAACTGGCGCGTCCACAGTCGGAAACCAGCGACGAGATCTGATCTGAGACAGCAACCGCCCCGAGCGCACTGGGAAGAAGCTGTTCAGCAGCCGGTCCCGCTCCTTGATCCACTCGGTGCCTCGCGTATAGGGACGCGCGCGCTGATTGTCCCCCCACCGCGCGGACTGCGCTCGAATCGGCAGGTTGATCACGTTGATCCGTTTCATAAAAGCAGCGGTCGCAGCCTCCGTTGACAGCGCCCCGCCTTTGAAAAGATGCTCCTGAACCTTGTCGGCAAAACGCAGGCGGTATTCGCTGTTCTTGACCAGTTGCTGATGGAGATAGGTCGGCCCACCAGCGTCGTTCTTGGTGGTGTTGTCGTCACTGGCCACTTTAAAAGTGTGCTCTGCGTCCCAGCTGTGGAATCGCCATTTACCGTTGGGGTCGACTCGATTGAACGATGCATACCAATTCTGATGCGCCCAGTCTGAATTACCGGCGTAGAAGTTGACCAGCATGTAATTGATGAATTCATCGATATCGAGAATGGCCGCGATTGCCTGGTAATTCGCTGGATCCGCGAGCCCTTTCCCCGCGAGCGAATGGAGCGCGCGGTAGTTCGCACTGGTGCCAGCCACAACACCCGCATTGTTGTGCTTCATCACATCGTAGTCGCCATTATCCCCGCCAAGGTACGAGGCGGCAAAGTTATCGTCCGGACGTTCGTGCAGCATGCGAATGCCCCAATAGATACCATTGATATAAAAATGGACGTGATGCCCACGGGGGGAGTAGCCACCCAGATTCCTCTGCATGTCTGCGACCAGTTGATCCCGGACGAATAGCGCCCGCTCCCGCTGTTCCGTCGGACTGGAACCGCCACCGTAGTGCCAGGCGTGATTCAACCGTGCATCCAGCACCAGAGTATCAAACGAACTCGCGCCATCTTCGCCGAACATTGGATACCGGAGATCCGGTTCAAACTTCAGTCGCATCGACAGGTTATCGCTCTTCCAGCGCCCCGTGCTGCTCCCTCCGACAATCTGAATCGCACCATCAACCTGTAGCGAATCTCCCTCATTGGGAGCAGCCGGATTCCCGGTGGAGTTCAAGTATTCGATCGCACATTCCCGCTCCACGCCGTCTGGAGCAATCCGGGGCCCGGGCGGGTAAATCCCATTGTTTCCGAACATGTCGTCGAAAGGCAGCGACACCGAGATCGTAGGCAATGCCAACAGATCATCGACGACCACACGGCTCTCGGGATCCGCATGATTCACGACATCCGGATCCATTTCCCAGTCGACACCTGCGTGCCCCCACCGCAATCCTCCCAGTCCACTGCCGTCCTGCTGCAGAACTCTTTCTGGGAAAATGTAAGACTGCGTGTCTACATTCGTTGACGCCCAGCCCGCCTTTATTGCCGTTGCGCGAAGTACGGTGGTCGTGGCTATGGACAATTTTGCGATCGGCACCGTCGTCGCGTTCACGGCGGGAACGACGATACCATTGGCAGAAGTAGGAAAGCTGCCATCAACGGTATAGACAATCGAGGCGCCTTCCGTCACTGAAGTGATCTCGACTTCGAATGCCTCGGTAAAAAGTCCGCGACCAACACTGAATTTGGTATCCGCTACGAATCCTTCAATCGCATCCCCTCCCGCGTTGGCCACACCTGGAGTAGGAGTTTGAAAAAACGCCAGCGACACCACAGGCTCGGTACCGACGATGCCGAACGACACATCCTCCTGCTGCTGGGGATATTGATCGAACACACTGACCACCTCAGTGGTATTGGGAAGCATCGCTCGGGTTAGCGCCAGGTAGGAACCTTCGGCTCGGTTCAGCTTAAAGTCGGTGTGGAGCTCGCCAACCGGATCAGCGCGATCCTTGCCTGAGGCAAAGATCACCAGGAAACCGCCAGCAGGCACGCTCACCGCGGGTAATGCCCAGGCTTTCGGAGCTTTCGCATCGTCCGTCAGAAAGTAGCCAGCGAGGTTTACCGCATCCGCCCCGGCATTGTAGATTTCCACCCAGTCGGAAGCATCCCCGTCTTCGTCCTTGATCACACCGTTGCCGGAACTTGCGGTGAGAAACTCGTTGATTCTTAAATGGGCGCTCGCCGAGCTAACCGCAGCCCACCAAACGCACAGGAAAGACAATATTCCGGCACTGAAGCGTCGTGAGAAGGGAGGCGAAAGGTGCATCGTAGGGGACATATTTGGGGTTCACGGCAGGCGCTGAGCAAAGTATTACCCTCGTCTTTCTACCGTAGAACAAAATCCAACCTGAA
>JAQCER010000366.1 GCA_027618625.1 Verrucomicrobiota bacterium | reverse complement strand
ACCCAGAGCATCCCGGTGCCCACCATGCAGAGCACCATGCTGTGCGGCGACATCTTTTCTTTCCCGAAGCCGAGGCGCTTCCCGAGGACGATGCAGAGGACGAGCGCACTCCATCCCGAGGTCATGTGGACCACGGTGCCGCCCGCGAAGTCGATCGACGCGATCTTCGCGTCTCCGTTCCACACGCCGTTCATCAGTCCGGTGACGCCCCAGATCATGTGGGCCATCGGGAAATAGACGACAAACATCCAGACGGCGATGAAGAGCATGACCGACATGAACTTCATCCGCTCGGCGATCGCGCCGACAATGAGCGCGGGCGTGATGATTGCGAACATGAGCTGGTACATCGAGAAGACGTTCTGCGAAACCCAGGAGCAGTAGTCGGTGTTCGGCGCGCTGGTGACGCCTTTGAGGAAGAAGAACTCGGTGCCGCCGAGGTAGGGCGAGTTGAAGCTCTTGCCGAAGACGAGGCTGTAGCCGACTGCCCACCAGATGACGGTGACCATGCCCGCGCAGGCGAGGCACTGGGCGAGCACGCTGAGGACGTTCTTCTTACGTACGAGTCCGCCGTAGAAGAGCGCCAGCCCGGGAAGTGTCATGAAAAGCACCAGAGCCGTGCAGGTCATGAGCCAGCCGTTGTGGCCCGGTCCCGGCACCCCGCCGATCTTCGAAGCCCACGCCACGTCGCCGGAGGCGCCCACGCCGAGGTTCTGGAAGTATTGCTCCAGGTCCGCCACCCGCTGCTCGACCGTGGCCTCCGGCGGCGCGGCCGCAGCATCATCCTGCGCCAACGCGGCGTCGGGCAGGGCGAAGAGAGAAAGTACCGCGACGGTGGCGGCGGTCGCGAAAAGCCGCGCCCGGACGAACCATCGGCCCATGAAAGCGGCGCCCGCCGCGCCGCAAGTTCGGTCCGCAGCGGCCACTGCGCCGCTGGGATGCTGCCCAGCGCCGACCCCTGGGGTGACGTGTTCGGGCGCCGCGAGAGCGAGCCCCTGCCTGTGTGGATTGGTCATTGGATTACAAGATTACGGTTAGGCTCCGGAGCCGGATTGGCCCCAAATGTTTCCCAGAATCCAGGCAGATCGCGTGCCAAGTTCCGTAGGATTTTTATGGAAGGGAGCACGAAGATTCAGCCGCCGATGGCAGAACGCCTCTTGCCGTGTGGTAAAGCAGACCGCTGATTCGTTTCCGCACGTATCCGCAAATGCCGCGCCTTGTCTCCGCGGTCGCCGCCCTCGCGGCAGCCCTGCTTGACGTCGCATCCTGCGGGAAGCCCGCCCCAGAGGACTCTCCCAAAGAGCTGATCATGGGCGTGGATGTCGATCCGGATTTGAATTCGGGAAACGAGATCGTTCGCGAGAAGATGGGCCGGATCGTCATTCCAGGAGGCTACTTCGAAGGATCGACGAAGCGCTGACGTTTCTGCGGATGAAGTCCCGCGAATGCGATGCAGAGCCTGATCCGGTTCGAAGAGGAATCGGGATCAGGTTGACGATGGGATCCGTTCCAGAGTCCAAGATCAGGCTTCATCTGGAGAATGCTATCTTCGCCCAAGTGCTCGACGCCGTCGTGGAGCAGTCGGGGCTTTAGTATCGTCTTAAAAATTGGATCGAGATTGGTTCTCCCGAGATGATCGACGTCGAACATAAAGTGGCAGACACTTTATTTCACAAAATGTATTTCTCCTGATACTGAATTCGGCGCGGAATCGTCGTGTCCAGCGTTAAGCCGACAACGATCCACTCGGCGAGGGGACGATGGAGATCGCGGAACTCGCGCGGCGACACGGGAGCGCGGGCGAGGGAAGGGGAGCGCGGGGCTGGCCTGGCCTGGCCTGGCCTAGCTTCGAGAATCTTGTCGTTGATTATGGTTTCGGTGCGAAGGGCGCGCCCTTCTTTGAAATACTGTTTGATGCGCGATTTCTTGTAGTCCAGATGCAGGCTGGGAATGGCGCCCTCGCGCAGCACCCGGGTGCGGAAGCCTCCCGGAGTGCGCTTGTTGATCCGCCGGTTGAAAATGACCCCGATGTGCTCGGGGCGCCCCAGGTCGATGTTCTCGGCAATGACGCTTTCGAAGAATTCCCGCCCCCGCCGCGGGTGATCCCAGACCTGGGTCAGGGCGAACTCGGCCTGCAACACCGAGACGGAGTGCCGGTAGCCCTGGCGTCGCGTTGCTCCCTGGCCGTGAAGGGATGCGGCAACCACCGGCTCCAGCGCTTGAAGAGTTGCACAATCTGCTTGGCGCCCAGGGTGTCGGCGAGGCGTTGCGCCCGGCGCTTGAGCGCCAGCTGCCTCTTGAGCCACTCGTGTCCGTTGATGCAGAGCTTCCCGTTGTAAGGAAAGTAGCTGCGATACTTGATGAAAAACGGCCCGAAGTTCCGGTCGTAGCAATAGAAGTAGTAATAGTTGACCATCGCCGTCGAGCGCTACAGCCACGGGAAGCCGTCCTTGCGCATGGTGCGCACCCCTGGCGCCCTCTCCTGAGCCTCTCCGACAAAGAGCAGTCCCTCGCTGTCCTCTCCGTGTTCCCGGACAAACGCCTCGAGGTAGGCTTTGGCCACATCATCCTTGCGCTCCTTTTTGAAGCGCACCATCTCCACTTCATGTTCCCGGCAAAAGGTTTTGATCGCCTTGACGAACCCGTCGCTGATCGGGGCCAGCACCGCGCTGGAGGCGAAGGGCTTGCCCAGGTGCTTTTTGATGAAACAGGCCACAAACTCCGGCGTCTGCAGGCCCGGGATGTAGAGATTGAGGTACATCCGGTCGATCCCCTCAAGCTCGAATGTCACATGTTCGTTCTGGAGTTCGGCGACATTAAAACCTATTTTCATGGCGGTTCAGGGTGTGGCTTGAGACGGTATTATAGCCGCTCACTCGCCTTCCTGGAAGGCCTACATTACGGGGCAACCCGATTGCCCACCCTGAACCTCCAAGCCCATCCAGGATCCGCCGCGGCCCACGCGCCTTGCCCAAGGCGCTGGCGAAGTGGCGCCGGGATTGGGTTTGCCTGCGCGAGAGGCGAATCGCGTCCCGAGAGAACTGGATTCGATACAGCCTGCTATGCTTGTCCCTTTCTGGAAGCGTGACGTTTCTGGACGCGGCTGTCGACTGGTCGGCTGTGTCGGCTGTTGCCTCGCTGGACATCCACGACCCATCCAGTTACAATCAACTGACCGGATCACGCTCAATGCCACTGGTTCTGGAGCGGATTCCGCCACTGCCCGGTTGCCAGGTCTGAATTTATCGCCGAAGCTTTCAGGAAAGCTGGTGATTGCCGAATGTTGGACGAAATCGACGATCTTGTTTGCCAAAGTACGCGCACCTTGTGCTCTGTAGCATCGGTGTTGCCTCGTCGGGCAATGCTGCATCAGGAGATGGAGGACGCTGAGCGGGCTGCTGAACGTGGGTATTTTCTCCCGGATGAAGACGAAAGGGTGCGAGGTGCGTTTGCGCGCTATCTGGGGGTGCGCGCGGCTCTTCACGGGACGATCCGCGATCTGGAACCGGTATTTCATGATGAGAAATCGCCGATCTCCGATCACCAGCGCCTCCGGGTTTTTGCGGTAGCGTTCTGTGCGGCCTGCATGTTGATGCGCTCCGCCAGGTTCATCGTCGACAGCTATGCGCGATCGAAAATTGTCTGGCGGAAGCTGGATGAGGCAGAGCCGAGGTATGGGCTTCCGTGCCAGCAGTTTTCAAAGATTTACTCGTCGTCGACTCATCCCTACACTGTCTGGCGATTCTACCGTGCTGTTGAATTTGCACGCAAGCATGCGGATGCGATTCGCGATCTGGGTGATGAGTCGGATATCGCGCCGATTATCGAGTTGCTGCAGGAGGAAGAACACGAGGCGCTGCACATCAGCAAGCGGGCAGAAGCCAGGAACCGGTTTCGTTATCTCTGGCACAGTCTGAATCGCCGTAGGAATTCCACTTTGAACAACATTCTGTTCGCGATTTTCGAGGGATCGGGCCGCGCAATCTCCGAGCTGCAGAATCCGTTTCACGCGAAACGAGTCTCAAGCGATGTGATCCGTGAGGCGCGCCGACTGCTGCGGCCGGGCGATGTGATTGTGACGCGTCATGATGATGCGGTCAGCAATTTGTTCCTGCCCGGATACTGGCCGCATGCGGCACTTTACGTCGGCAGCACAGAGGAGCGTCGGGCGCTCGGCGTGCAGATGGATGAGGAACGCTGGATCCGCGGGCGGGATCCTGTGCGGGTGCTGGAGGCGCGGAAAGACGGCGTGCGTTTCCGGTGCCTCACCGATACTCTGCGGGTCGACGCCTTTGCCGTGATCCGGCCAAAACTGGAGTCGACGGCACTGGCTCAAGGACTATCCCGAGCGGCCGAGCACGAGGGCAAATTTTACGATTTTGAATTCGACTTCCGGCGATCGGATCGGCTCGTTTGCACGGAAGTGGTGTATCGCGGTTTTCATGCCGTGGGCGGCCTGGAATTCCGGCTGACTACGCGTGCCGGAAGGCCCACTTTCTCCGCTGAGGATCTACTCGACCTGGCGGTGCAAAGCGGTTTTTATGAGGTGGTTGCGCTCTATGGGGAGAATGGAAATAACCAGATCGCAACCGGAGCTACCGCCCGCGACAGGCTGGCAGCATCTTATAGTTCCGTCGGCTCTGCCCTGAAAGGGGGTTCACCCACAGGATGAGGGGGCTCAGTTTTCGGACTTGCTGGCGGAGAATGGTTAACCTGGGTTATTCATGAAGATCGTAGCGAGACGCGGCAAAAGGCTTCATTTGCAAGGCGCGGGCCATTTTTTCGGCTGAAAGCGTATAGGCATACGTTGATGTCGAAAAATGGCGCGCAACGCATCAAATGAAGCCTTTTGCAAGTCGCAGTAGATCGCTCATGAATAATCCAGGTTAGGCTTCATGACGGAGA
>JAQCER010000365.1 GCA_027618625.1 Verrucomicrobiota bacterium | reverse complement strand
GCCCACATCCTGAATCCGGCCCAACTCCCGGCCAAGGTCGATCGTATCTTCCCAACTCCGAATAGTCTGAGCAAGTTCGCTTCCAAATCCACTGACGCTGCGAATGCGATCCGCCGTCGCCGAAAGGATCGCCTGTGGGCTGCCAAAAACTTCGAGCAGCTTGCGGACACGTGCCGCCCCGACTTGTGGCAACAGGTTCAGGACGATATAGGCTTCGTCAGTCGTCATAGGCGCTCAGTCCGCTCTTACTGCAGCGACAGCCTCCTCGATGTCTGACCACGTCACCTGGTCGCTGACGTATGCATCGCCCACAGCCCGGGCCAGCACGAAGCGGATCTCTCCCGCGTCGAATTTCTTGTCACGTCTCATGGCGGCCAGGATCAATGCGTCATCGACGTCAGGGCCGAGCGTCAGTGGTAACTCGAATTTTTTCAACAGCGTAATCAATGTCGTTGCGTCCGATTCCGACAGCCCGGCGAACTTGCGGGAAAGATGAAGTGCAGCGGCGAGGCCGATGCTGATCGCTTCCCCGTGCAGCAGGGCGCCGTATCCCGCAGAGGATTCAATGGCATGGCCGATGGTATGGCCAAAGTTCAGTAGTGCGCGCGTTCCCGAGCGTTCCTGTTCATCTTCCATGACAACCGCTGCCTTGATCCTGATATTGCGCGCAATGAGGTCTCCGAGTTCGGAGCGATCATCGACAGAAGCCGCGGCGTCAATCATTTCCACCATGCCGGCGTCGCGAATGCCGGCGTGCTTGATGACCTCGGCGAAACCTTCGCGGTACTCGCGGTCTGGTAGTGATCGCAGGGTTTCGACATCCGCCAGCACCAGCCTTGGCTGATGAAAACAGCCGATCAAATTTTTGCCTTCCGGCATGTTAACACCTGTCTTGCCGCCGACCGAACTGTCAACCTGCGCCACCACAGAGGTGGGGATCTGCACATAAGGGATTCCACGGAAAAAGATGGCAGCAGCATATCCCGCAAGGTCACCGACCACGCCCCCGCCCAGCGCCACCAGAAATGATCCGCGATCAAGCTCCGCCTGCGCCATTTGTCGGCAAACGGTTTCCGCGCAGCTCATGGATTTCGATGCCTCGCCGGCAGGAACTTTGATGAAAGTCGGCGTGAAACCAGTCGACCGCAGGCTGCTCTCAACGGCATCACGATAGAGCGGGCCGACATTCGAGTCGCTGACGATCACACAAGCGCCGCGAGTCTTTCCTCCAAACGCTTCGGCAACGAACGAACCCGTTTCCGCAAGCAACCCGCGACCGACGAGAACGTCGTAGCTACGGGCACCCAGGTCGATGTGGATGCGGTGGTCAGGAGTCATTGAGTGAGTAAGTCTGGGAACAGTGAAAGGATGGCATCTACCGCTGACTTAGCATCTTCACCCGGACGCAAGCAAACGCTTTGAAAGCCTTTTTCACGGCGGAACCAGGTGCGCTGGCGTTTCGCATACTGCCGGGTCGCCACTTGCATGGCTTCAAGGGCTTCATTCAAGGTCGTTTCTCCGGCGAGGTGCGCTCGTATTTCGCGAATGCCGATCGCTTTCCTCGCCGTCTTCGAGAGCGCCTGAAGGGCGGCGACTTCAGCCACCAGGCCACTCTCAGCCATCGCCAGGGATCGGGCTGCAATGCGCTCCACTAGAACGTCTCGTTCCCACTGCAGAATAACGCCCTGGAAAACCGGCTCTTGCTGCGATGCCCAGTCTGACTTGAGTGCGGATGCTGGTTTGCCGGTCAAAATGCAAATCTCCAGTGATCGCTCGACGTAGCGAGGATTCTGCAGGTCGATCGTCGCTGCGCCGGAGGCATCGAGCTGACGCAACCAGGTGACCTTTTCCGTCAGCGAAAGCTCGCTCAAGCGGGCACGCAGCGCCGCATCTCCAGAGGGTAGGGGAGACATGCCGTGCGTCAGAGCCTTCATGTAGAGTCCACTGCCGCCGACGACAATCGGCAGCCTGCCGCGTTTTTCGATTTCCGCGATGCACCGATTTGCAAGCGAGGCATAGGAAGCGGCGTCAAAGTCCGAGTTGCTATCGATGACACCGTAGAGGTGGTGTGGAACGAGGGCGCAATCTGCCGCAGTCGGTTTCGCGGTGAGGATATCCATTCCCCTGTAGAGCTGGAAGGCGTCGGCGTTCACGATTTCTCCATTGCAGCGCAGGGCCAGCTCCACCGCCACAGCACTCTTGCCGCTTCCGGTCGGGCCAGCGATATAAAATGGGAGCATGTTTGGCTTTGGAGAATATCAGATAGATTGCAAGTTGATTTTTCAAATTTTTTGCTGGGCAGTTTCAGGGCGTGCGGTAGCGCTGCTGCGGCAGGCGGATTTTCCTGGCAGCTGTGCTAAAGGCGTTGAGTTGGCAGCGACGCTATCTTTGTTTCGAGGTCGGGGGGATTGAGCTAAACGGCGGTGATGGCCCGGCGATTGCCCCTACTCATGCACTGGTCTACTAGATCTCGCTGCGATTCGAAAACCGAAGGCACGGATCGAAATATCTTGAATAATGCGCTCCCGCCACGCGGTTCTTGGTGGCGGGAGCGAGGGGTGGCAAGCTGGGCGGATGTTCTCCAAATAAGTGTCGGCTCGGTGGCTGCACTGGTGCGTCCGATAATCATCCCCAGTCTGCTCTTTGCCCCTCAACTCCCTTATTAACAAAATTGTGTCAGCTGATTGCTCATTGCCTGGTATGTATGTAAGTGCAGGTTGGCTACTTCATGATTGGGTCAAGATGCCTCCGGTTTCAGGTTTGGAATGAATGTTAGTATCGGCAGCGACGGCGAAGCCATTGCTATTGCTATTGCTATTGCTATTGCTATTGCTATTGCTATTGCTATTGCTATTGCTATTGCTATTGCTACTGGCTTGCTTGATGAAGTGGGGCGGCGTGCTGTCCCATGGAAGTTCGATGCCATGGAGTCCTTTGATGCATTTTCGCCAGATTCCCAGAGGCGCATCTGAGGCAAGGGCTTGATCAAGTGCGTGCGCATCGCGCCACTTGCTCACGAGTTTCGGCCAGGTTTCCTGCAGGTAGGCGAGCAGTTGTTCGCGTTGACTGTAGGTGTTACGGCGCAACTCGGGCGGCAGGTAAATGAATCGGTACCGCATCATGGCTTTGCTCATGTGCAGCAGGCGGCGCGCCATGATAAAGTCGGCGTGCTGGCCGTCTCTTTTAAGTTTCCCGTAGGCTTCAACGAATTCGGGTGGGCCTAAGCGATTGCCCATGCGAAAGGCGGCATGTAAGAGGTGTTTTTTGAGCCGCCGATTGCAACGTGGTTTGACTCTGGTGCTGACTCCAGGCTTGTCGGGGCCACCAGTCTGCTCGTGTCCGGGAACGATGCCGGCATAACTGGCCATGTGCCGCAGCGACCCGAGGTGATCGACGTGTCCCTGTTCGCCGCCAATCGCGCTGGCGGTGACCATTCCGATGCCGCTGATGGAGGTGAGCATGGCTGCAGGAGTGCGCGCCAGGGTTTGAGCACTCAAGATTTCGAGGCTATCGGTGAGCGCTTCGAACTGGCGGTAAGCGTTGACCAGATGCTGCAGGCATTTCTGCCGCACCTCCACGCTTTGAGGCCGCGCAGGCAGGGCTTCGCGAGCCCGTGCGATGAGGGTTTGGGCCTTTTGTTCCGGTTCGTGCACGCGCAGCTTTGAAAGGATTTTGGCTAACGCATCGGATCGCTTGCGGGCGAATGCGGCGGCGTGAAAGTCGGCGCGTTCCATCAGGGCGAGGCTGGCTTTGCCAAAGGGTGTGAGCGGGTTGCTTTTCTCCGTGTCAAGAAAACCTGGAAAGAGCACTTTGATCTCATTGTGGATTCGGTTGGAGAGTGCCGTGCACATTTTAACGATGGCATCTCGGGTGCGGGTAAAGGCACGTAAACTGTCGTAATCGGCATATTCATCGGCATGTGGCCCTTGTTCGTCAAAGACCAGGTAGGCGTCACGATTGATCAGAGTTTTGGCGACGCCGGTCAAATCGAGACTGTCGGTGGAAGCTTGAAGGTTCTCGCGCTGCCTCTTGGCTTTCCAGGCATTGACCCGAACCACCAGTGGCCTGCTCTTGTCTTGATGTAATGCATAGAGAAAATTCTCGGCGTAGGCGGGATTATCTTCACCGCCAATAATCACATTTTTTGGGCTGATGCCGTGACGCTTGCAGGTGGTCTGGATGCGCTCAAGTAGATGCTCAAAACCGGCGCGGTTGTTGTGCAGTGGGAAGGGTTTGAGCAATTGATCGCCTATTCCGTTGCAGATCAGGCACAGGTGTTTGTCCTTGGCGAAGTCGAGCGCGACGATGAGGACGTTTTTAAACGAATCTGCACGCTCAAAAATGGCGGCCATTTGTGGACACTGACGTTGATAGATGGATATTGATGACATACGATAATGTAGCGGAAGTTCCGAATTTCGGGCCAAAACCGCTTCGGCCCACCTCGCCTTCGGGCGAGGTGAGGCCTCATTTATCGGAGCCCGAAATCAAATCAAGGTGTCGTTGCGAGCTCTGCCCTGACGGGCTCGCCCGCCACCTTGATATTGATTTCGGGTAATGTACCAGTGCTCCGGTCTTGACGGCGCTTTATTGCCGGACTAACAGTGCTCGAACAGAAAAAGCTCCGTCAAGCCGGAGCACTCCAAAACGAAGCGGTCTCTGCAAGTGATGCTTGTCCGCCCCGCGGTAAGTCTCGGTGTCTTGAGCTGCGCCTTCAGTGTCGTGGCACAGGCCAAATCACTGAGTTCCGGGCTCAGGTCCCGGGGGCGTTTCAGGCGACAGGTCCGTAGTCCCGGCATCCCCCTTTGCTGCTTGACTACTCGCAGGATCCTTTGGGTGAGTTACCCCGCTTTCGGTCGCTGCTATGGAGATGCTAACTAGTGCCTGGGAGAAAACGCGATTTTCGGG
>JAQCER010000364.1 GCA_027618625.1 Verrucomicrobiota bacterium | reverse complement strand
AGGCGTCAAGATCGATCTTGTCCAGTCCGATGCCGTACTTGCTGATCACTTGTAGCCGCGGCAGTGATTTTTCAATGACCTCGCGGGTGATCGCATCGTCACCACACAGAAACGCGTCAAAGTCACCCGCCAGTTCCAACATGCGTTCCTTCGTCAATGGCCCGCGCTGGCAGACAATTTCGAAGTCCTGACTATCCAGCAAAGCATGGTGGTCGCCCGGGGTATCCTGGTATGAGGTGGTGGTCAACAGTACGCGATTCATTTGCTCGATATAAGAACGACTGGCGTGAACTGCAATGGAAAAGACGCAGAGTGACGAACAGAATACCGATCCAGAGAAGCCCTTCAGCGCATCAGCGCATCAAGTTAGACTTGCTGAGGCAGCGATGGCGCCTCTATAATCGCGCCATGGACGCAAACCAATCCAGCCCCTTCACCGTTACGATGACCATTCCACTTCTCGCCATCCGAGAAGGTATCGGCTTAATAATGGCATCCTTTGTGTTGACCGTGGGATTGGCAAGTGCCGTCGGCAACGCTCAGGCGCAAGAGCCCTTCAAAATCAAAAATGGCAAGATCAAACAATCGGTTATGGGCTGGTGCTTCAATCCAATGCCCGCTCCGGAACTGGCGAAGCACTGCAAGGAAATCGGGCTGGTGGCGATCGAGGGCATTGGCGTTGAGCACTACCCGGCCGCTCGTGAGTTGGGACTGGAGATTTCGTTGGTGAGCAGCCACGGCTTTGCAAAGGGTCCGGTGGATCCAGCGAACCACGAATTCTGCGCGCAGAAGCTGAGTGAAGCGATCGATACCGCGGTGAAATTTGGCTCCAGGCGTGTGATCACTTTCACCGGAATGAAGATGGAAGGAATGAGTAAAGAGGAAGGCGCTGAGAATTGTGTGAAACTGTGGAAGTCGATCATGCCCTATGCAGAAGAAAAGGGCGTCCTCATCTGTCTTGAGCATCTCAATTCGCGCGACAGCAGCCATCCGATGAAAGGGCATCCGGGTTACTTTGGCGACGATGTCGATTTCTGCGTTGAGTTGATCAAGCGGGTTGGGTCGCCGAATATGAAGTTGCTGTTCGACATCTATCACGTGCAGATCATGAACGGCGATGTGATCCGCAGAATCCGTCAATACAAGGACGTCATCGGTCACTACCACACTGCGGGATGCCCCGGACGAGGAGAGCTGGATGATACCCAGGAAATCAATTACCCGCCGATCATGCGCGCGATCCTTGAGACGGGTTACGATGGCTACGTCGCCCAGGAATTTATCCCGACATGGGACGCTCCTGTCAAATCTCTGCGCCACGCTGCTGAAGTGTGCGATGTGACACTGTCGCCTGGCCCTGAAGTTACGATCGATAAGCTAGAGGAAAAGGACGGAATCTGGTCACTGGACGGAGTGCCCTTCACTGGAGTGGCCATCAAGTACTCGGACGATGGAAAGGTGCTGCTCCGGCGTTGGGAAATGAAGGAGGGGCATCTGCATGGCCTCGTTGAGGAATGGTGGGACAACGGCAAAAAGATGACGGAAACGCACTTCGAGAACGGCAAACGCCACGGCGAGAACCGCTACTGGTACATGAATGGCGACCCGCAAAAGCTTCAAATTTACGAGCAAGGAGAGTCTCTCAGCGAAGAGATTTACTAACGCACTGGTCCCGCGGGCGAAATCGTAGACACCCGGTTTCCCCAGGCGCTGTAAACAATTCACATGCTTTTGACGAATCGCAGACCTCGATTCAGATCATTTTTCGCTTCTCCTCGCCATCCGCGGTTGTTTTTGTTTGGGAACACTAGAAAAAGAGGCTCTATTCTTGCAAACAGACAGAAACGACTATTTACGACAAATAATGGACACGCTTCGCAGCTTCGCATCACCACTCCACGCAGACGCCAGCTACTACTCGCTCCCCGCACTTGAGGAGCAGGGGTTGGGCAAAATTTCCCGTCTTCCAGTCTCAATCCGCATCGTGCTGGAGTCGCTGCTGCGCAACTGCGATGGCAAAAAGGTAACCGAGGACGATGTCAAAAACCTCGCGGGATGGAATGCGAAAAGCCCAGGTGACTACGAAATCCCGTTCACCGTCGCCCGCATCGTCTTGCAGGACTTTACAGGCGTGCCGCTGCTGGTCGATGTTGCTGCCATGCGCGATGCCGCCGTCGCCCAGGGTGCAGATCCCTCTGTTGTTGAGCCGCTGGTGCCAGTCGATCTCGTCGTCGACCACTCCGTACAGGTCGACTTCGCCGGCAGCCAGGCTGCGCTCGATCGCAACATGCAGATCGAGTTCATCCGCAATCGCGAGCGTTACGAGTTTCTCAAGTGGGGCCAGCAGGCCTTCGAAACGTTCTCCGTTGTCCCTCCAGGAATCGGCATCGTGCACCAGGTGAACCTTGAGTTCCTGGCAAAGGGTGTCCTTTCCAAGGGCAGCGTGTTCTATCCTGACACGCTCGTCGGCACCGATTCTCACACCACCATGATCAATGGCCTCGGCGTTGTTGGCTGGGGCGTGGGCGGCATCGAGGCAGAGGCAGGAATGTTAGGGCAACCGGTCACCTTCCTCGTTCCCGAGGTCGTTGGTGTGTATCTGCACGGATCCCTTGCAGAAGGCGTCACCGCTACTGACCTCACGCTGCGCGTAACCGAAATGCTGCGCAAGCACGGTGTCGTCGGCAAGTTCGTCGAATTCTACGGTCCCGGCGCAGAGGCGCTGTCGTTGCCCGACAGGGCAACCATCGCCAACATGGCTCCCGAATACGGCGCGACCATGGGCTTCTTCCCCATCGATGGCGAGACCATCAACTACCTGCGCGGCACCGGTCGCAGCGAAAGCCTGTGCCAGACAGTGGAAAATTATTTTAAGGCGCAGGGCCTGTTCGGCATCCCGCAGAAAGGTGCGATCGACTACACCGACGACCTTGAACTTGACCTTGGCAGCGTCGTCCCATGCGTGTCCGGCCCCAAGCGTCCACAGGATCGCATTAACGTTCCCGACCTTGCCGATCGCTTCAACGCCCTGTTCTCGGCGCCCGTCGCTGAAGGCGGCTTCGGCCTCAGCGCTGACAAGCGCAACACCCGCGTGCCGATCCATCTCGACTCGCCAGCCGGTGAGTTCGACAGTCCGCTGATCGAAGGCGAAACGATCACCGCCATCGACACCGACACTGCTCTCACCAACGGCTCGATTGTGATCGCCGCGATCACCAGTTGCA
This sequence comes from Verrucomicrobiota bacterium, assembly GCA_027618625.1. Lineage (GTDB taxonomy): Bacteria > Verrucomicrobiota > Verrucomicrobiia > Verrucomicrobiales > DEV007 > JAGROY01. Next base: position 1,695 of record JAQCER010000364.1, on the reverse strand, counting down.
CGAACACATCGAACCCCAGCGTCATGCTCGCTGCCGGACTCGTGGCGAAGAAGGCCAATGCCAAGGGGCTCAAAGTGGCACCGTATGTGAAGTCATCGCTCGGGCCTGGCTCGCGCGTGGTCACCGATTACCTCGAAGCGACCGACCTGCAGAAGGAGCTCGACCAGCTCGGCTTCCAGACCGTCGGCTACGGTTGCACCACCTGCATCGGCAACTCTGGCCCGCTGCACCCGACCATCGAAGGGGCCATCAAAGAAGGCGACCTCGTCTGCGCCAGCGTTCTTTCCGGCAACCGCAACTTCGAAGCCCGAATCCACGGTGCGATCAAGGCAAACTTCCTCATGAGCCCGCCGCTCGTCGTCGCCTATGCGCTCGCTGGCCGCGTCGATCTGGATCTGACCAAAGACCCGCTCGGCACCGATACCAACGGCGAACCGGTCTTCCTGGCCGACATCTGGCCGACGCTTGAGGAAGTCAAAGAGCTGCTCGCCTCTGCACTCAAGCCGGAGGTTTACGAAAAACTTTACGGCGACTTCGACAGCGCTAATCCAAAGTGGGCCGAGATTCCCGGCAAGACCGGTGGCATTTACGAGTGGGACGACGCCAGCACTTACATCCAGCTGCCACCCTTTTTCGAAGGCTACACTGGCGAACTCAGCGACATGACTGACATCATCGATGCTCGTCCGCTCGGCATATTCGGTGACTCCGTCACCACCGACCACATCAGCCCCGCTGGTGCCATCAAACCCGACAGCCCCGCCGGCAAATACCTGCTCGAGCACGGCGTTGAAAAAGCCAGTTTCAACAGCTTCGGCAGCCGCCGTGGCAATGACCGCATCATGACCCGCGGCACCTTCGGCAACGTCCGCATCAAGAACCTCATGGTACCCGGGACCGAAGGCGGCTACACCACCTACTTCGGCGCAGGCGACGTGACCAAGCTGGACAAGCCAAAGAGCACCGACGCCGGCACTCCGACCCACATCTACGACGCCGCCATGGCCTACAGCGCCTCCGGCACTGCACAGATCGTCATCGGGGGCGAAGACTACGGCATGGGAAGCTCCCGCGACTGGGCAGCCAAAGGCACCCGCCTCCTGGGCGTCAGCGCCGTCATCACCAAGAGCTTCGAGCGCATCCACCGAAGTAACCTCATTGGCATGGGCGTCCTCCCGCTCACCTTCAAGAACCCCACCGAATACGAAGCCGTCACCGCACACCACGACGCCACCTTCTCCATCACCGGCCTCAGCAACGACACCAAGCCTCGCGACGAAGTCACCCTGACCGTCAAACAAACCGACGGCACCGAAACAACATTTCCACTCATCGTAAGACTCGATACCCCGGTGGAAATTGAATACTACCGGGCGGGGGGCATTTTGCCTTATGTCTTGGCGCAGATTCTGGCTGGGTGAGGAAATCGAGTAGCACGGAATAGCCCTCCGCGCTCCTGCAAAACTACTACCAACCCGAACGGCTATAGTTCAACCCGGCGCAGAGAATACCTGTTATTGCTGGCGCTATCCACCTTGCTATCTTCGGTGTTGAATCCAACGCGGTTCGCCCTTTGCCGGTCTGTTCATTCATCAACGTAAGTGTAACCAACAGACTTGGTGGGCGCTAGCCTGGGTTATTCATGAAGATCGTAGCGAGACGCAGCAAATGGCTTCATTTTGCAAGGCGCGGGCC
>JAQCER010000363.1 GCA_027618625.1 Verrucomicrobiota bacterium | reverse complement strand
TCAAAGTCGACGGCCAGGGTGTCATCTGGAAGGGCACCGAGGAAATTTCCAGTGATCCCAACCAGCGAGATTTACCTAATCTTGTTGAGGAGCTGGAACGTTATAAGGAAGCAACCCAGACTCTTGAGTCAAAGCCTGTTGTGATCGTCGCAGCTGATAACGACGCAAAGCATCAGCGCCTTGTCGATGTAATGAACGCCCTTACCAAAGTCGGAATCGAGAATGTTACCATGACCGGCTTTCGCGAAGAGTGAGCGTCATCGCCGGAAGAGATCCCGCTCGCTGGCCTCTCACGAATGTCAGATAAATGTCAGATAAATGTCAGATAAATGTCAGATAAATGTCAGATAAATGTCAGATAAATGTCAGGTCGTTCTTCAGAACGCCATTTCCCACACCCATCCTCTTCTCCTTTAGCGATCAACGAATCATTCATTAGAATCATGAAGCATCGAACGACAAAACGCTTGCTCCTTTCAGCCCTCGCCGGTTGTTCGTTCGTGATCGGGCAGGTGAGTCCGGTAGTCGCCCAGGATCTGCCTGATGTTGGCGAACTCTACAACAAAGCCGTCCAGTTTGTTGATCGCGACAATGACTACGCCGGGGGGCTGAAGGCTGCCAACGAGATCATCGATCGCTTCGGCGAACACGCCAAGGAAGACTTTGGAGCGAAGTTCGGGTCGATCTATTATCTAAAAGGCATCTGTCTGTTCAACTTGAAGCAGTATGGCGATGCTTATGTTGAATTCGAACGCTGCCACGAGGAATTTCCGAATACACTGCGTCCGGACAGGAATGCTTCCACCAGGGTCAATGTGAACAACGCCCACTGGCGGCGCGCAGTTTTCTACATGGCGGCATGTCGCCAGCGCGAAGAAGCATGGGGCGAGGCCATCAAGATCTACGACAGGTTCAGCTCACTAAAGCCGGAGAAAGGTGAGTATGATCCGGCCACCCTTGAGTTAAATGTGGCCACCTGTTACATCAACGCAGGCAACATCAAACGCGGTCAGGCGCTGTTGGAATCAGTGATCAAACGCAGCGATGAACTGCGGGCGAAGCCGACGGCGGTCTTCACTGCATTCGTCGCACTCGTAAATGCCTGGTCCGAGGTGCCAGCGGAATCCATAGCAGAGACCACAAAGACCGCCCATGCGTTTTTAGACCAGCATCTCGATGCGCTTCGGTTATCCGCGTACGACATGGCGCGGTACAAGTTCAACTGGCAGATCTATCAGGGCAGCCGTGGCTTGGGCAACACTGGAATGGAAGGACTTGGCTTGCGCCTTCTCGGACTGGTGCCGGAAACGATCCGCGTAGTCAAGGATCTGGAAGTGCGCAAGGAGGCGTTCACAGGTACCAATGACAAGATTGATGCAGAGATTGCAGCCTATGAAAAAGAGGTCGCAGACGGGAACCCAATCGAATTGTTTGTCCTGCAGGAGGAGGCTCGATTGCTCGAACTGCGTGGTGATACCTGGGGGAGCTTTGCGATTTATGATCACCTTGCCACCAATTTCCCCAAGGCCACAACGCGCCCCGAGATCCTCTACAATGCCACGCGCACTGCCGCCGTGATTCGCGACATGGTCACCGTCCAGCATCATGGTCTTACCCTTCTGGCGGAGTATCCGAACCACAAACTTACCGACGCAGTCTCCGCTCTCTTGCTGGAGCAGCTTTTCTTCAACGGAGAATACGAGAAGTGCCTGGGGATCGCAGCGGATCTGCGCAAAGGAAAATCACCCGGAGCATTGGAACGCGACTTGCCGGATTTTGCCTACGGCGGATCCCTGTTTTACCTTGGGCGCTATGGCGAAGCGCAGCCGGACGTCGATCTCCATGTGGAAAAATACGAGGGCAGCTGGTTCCGTGAGCACTCGCTGTATCATCAGGCCGGTAACTTGGTGAAACTGTTCCAATATCCGCGCGCCGCCCGCTTGCTCGATCAATTTATTGACAAGTATCCAGAGTCGATTCTCATGGATCTTGTTCTCTATGACCGGGCGACTGCTCACTACGGAATGGATCAGTTGGAGAGCTGCGTCAATGTCATTGCAAAGTTGAAGGAAAAGTTTCCCAACTCCGCGGTGTTCGATCGAGCCCTCGTGCTGGAGGGGGACGTCTTTCAGCTCAAGGAAGAGTTTGATTCTGCTAGAACTGCATATGCGGCCGCCCGGGCGCTGGCAATCGAGCAACGCCACGATGAAATAGCAGCGAATGCATTGTTTCAAATGATCGCCGTCGAGGTTGCCCAGGAAAAATGGGATCCGGCGATCAAATTTTACGATGAGTTCATGGCTACCTATCCGGGCAGCTACTTCGAGCCCAACGTCATCGTCAGTGCCATGCCTGCGCTTGAGGCAAAAGGCCGGGCGGATGTGGCATTGGGCAAGCTTGAGGAAATCATCATCGTTCTCGGGGAGCGCCGGGACGTGTCGCAACTGGAGCGGGCGCTTGCTTCCTATGCCCGCATCTTCGGTGAGAAGAACGGGCCAGAGGCACTGGTGAGTAGACTGGAAAGGTTTCCCAATGTTCCCGTGCGCAACAATCTGCTGCGCGCCTGGCTTGCCGTGACCCGTCTCAATGTTCTTGAGGACGATGCCAACCAGAAGAAATTCAAGAATCTGGCTGCTGAGGTCAAAGTAGCCTATGCAGACTTGAAGGCTCTGCCGATGGATGAGCTGTCGAATTACATTCTCACCAAAATCGGTCAGAATCTGATCAAAGGCGGCGAGCCACTGGAGGCGTTGCCGTGGTTAGAGGCCGTGCGCGCCCGTCCCAATCCTGAGTTGAGAGAGATCGCTACCATGGGAATCGCCCAAGTGAAAGCGAACTCAGCAAGCAGCGCGATGAATGCCGAAGCGATTCCACTCTTTCACGAGATTATCGAAGTCCACAAGACGGCGAGCCTGATCCCTGACGCCGTGCTCGGGCTTGGTCGGGTATTGTTCAAGCAGGAGAAGTGGCGAAATGCGCTCGACGATGCACTGGTTCAATACATCGAGAACAAGGCTTGGAGCCAGGCACGTGCCGAGGTCAGCTGGATGGCAGGAAGATGCTATGAGGAACTGGGCAAACGCGATGAGGCGATGCACGCTTACCTGAATGTCTATCTCGGTTATACAAGCCAGATCCAATACTCCGCCGACGCCTACTACAGGGCAGCCAGTCTGATGCAAAAGAACGGCAAAAAGGATCAGGCCTACTCGACACTCACCGACATGCTGCTGCGCATGGGGCACCTAGAGGCCCAGGACAAGACCCGCAGCATCACCAAGGCACGTGAGCTTCATCTCACTCTCGCCAAAGAGCTTGGTAAGAATCCTGAACAGGACTTGACGCGCGTAAAGGAGTAACCCAGCGGAAATTCCAATAGAAATGAACACGATGAGAACCATCCTTTCGCTGCTCGTGAGTGCAGTTGCTGTCGGGGTTTTTGACCACAGTGCTCACGCAGCAGATCCGCTGCTGGCCCAGATCAAGCTCACCAAGCGACCGTCCGACAATTACTACGTTCTTCAAGTGGATGCGCAGGGAGTGCATTGCTCAAAGAACGCCAACGGAAATCCGAAAACCGTCATTCCTCTCACTCAGATCGAGAATCTTCAATTTCGCCTGCCGCTGGGCTGGGAAGATGCCATCGAATTGCAACGAACGAAGCAATATGATAAGGCGGCTGCGGCATTCGCTGCCATCGCAAAGGATTACGCGGCGATCGCCCCTTACCCAGACAGTCCTTCAGCATTGGCGAGTTACTGGGCCATCGATGCCTTTCGCCGCAGCGGAAACTACAAGGAAGTCGATCAGGAGCGGGTTCGGGCAATGGCCAGAAACGTCAGCCTCAGCGACAAATATAAGGACGAAATGGACATCTTTCGCTCTTGTGCGCTTCTCGGTAGCCAGGCTTGGAAGGAACTGCTGCTGGTGGTGAACGACTGGGAAATGCCGATCTCTACCAGCGGGAAAATTCCCCCTCCGTTGACCCCTCATTTCAAGCCGCTTCCGGCGAACCTGGTCGCACAATTGGCTTTCTTGAGAGCAACGGCGAACGAGAACCTGAAGAATGAGACCCCGGCTCTCGTCGACTATGCGCGGGTCTATACAGTGGATGCCGGGCGGGAAAATGAGCTCACCCGCCTTTCGATGCTGGGATCCCTGCGTCTCCTTCAGCGCCATCCCGAAATCTCCTTCGAATACACCGTGCAAAAGCAGGCACATGCTGTCGCCGTTTTGTTTAACGAACGCTTCCAGGATTCCCTGCCCAAAGAGTTCAGCCCGTTTTTGACTCCGCCCGTATTGCCTGAGCCGGAAACCAAAGCCGCCCCAGCCGCCCCAGCCGCGACTGCCGCCCCAGCCGCGACTGCCTCTGTGCCTGAAAAGGAAAAGGAGTGAGACTCCATGTTGGTTGATAATTATGGTAATTACTGTAAATTGGATTCGTGAAGTCCTGCCCTCACTCCAATTTCCTTTCGATTTGGCTGTTTGTCGCCGTTTGCAGTGCCGTTCAAGCTGCGCCAGACAATCGGGTTCCGGTTCATTTGCAAGCGCGTGACTCATTGGTTCAGAGTTCCTTAGACATTCACTTCCGAGGGCGCACGAGCCCATTTGGGCATGTCCGCGCTGGTTCCGCAGAGAACGTTCTGGCACACTGCCAGCGTTTGAGTCGCAGCAATCTCCGATACCAGTACGGTGCCAACCATCCGGCGAGTGGCGGGCTGGATTGCTCTGGAACCGTCCAGTTTTTGCTGCAGCGGCAGGGACTTTCCGGCGTGCCCAGGCAGGCAAATATGCAGTATCTTTGGCTACAGAAATCGAGGGCTCTTCGATTGGTGGATGCCAGAATGACGCAGGAGCAACTGTTAAGGGAAGTGCGACCGGGTAATCTTCTTTTCTGAGAAGGCACTTATGATGTGCGGC
>JAQCER010000362.1 GCA_027618625.1 Verrucomicrobiota bacterium | reverse complement strand
GCAGAATGGGACAATCGTGGAATTCTTTATCCGCACCACTGACGAAGGCCAGCACACGCGGACCTGGCCGATGGCAACTAACATGGGGCAGGCGGCAAACGCGCTGTTCCAGATCGAGGCTCAACCAGAGGAGCCCGCACCTGGATTCGGGCTCTATCGGCTGGTCATGACCCAGACGGATAATCAGAAATTCCAACAGATGAACCGGCATACCGATGCCGAAGTGAACGCTACGCTGATCGCGGACGACGGCGATGGGCCCATCGTGCGCTATGGTTGCGGCGTGCGTTATCGCGGCGCAGGAAGTCGCGACCACTATCCCACACCGATGCGGGTGAACCTGCCGAGCGATCAACCGTGGCATGGCGTCACGAAGTTGAATCTGAACAGCAAGTTTTCCTGGCTCCAGTTTGTAGGGATGAGAATCTTTGCCGACACTGGCGAACGGACGCCAGATGCAAAACCGGTGACCGTTCGCACCAATGGTCAGGATCTGATGATGTCGGGCGGGGCCAGGCGCAGCAACGGCGACATCAAGAGCTACAGTCAAACAGACTACGGTTACTACGTTCACCTTGAGCCACTGGGAGCTGAGTGGGTGAATACTCACTTTCCGGACGACGACAAGGGTAACGCCTACAAGAAAGTGCGCCCGGACAATGACTGGGCGTATCGCAACGGCAGCGTCCGCGCCTACCTGAGCGACGGCTGGAGCAAATCGTCGAATGCAGCTGCCGCCGACTGGACTGATCTGGACGAATTCCTGAGGGTGATGAATTACGCCCCGCGTGACAACGACTACCTCGGGCAGGTGCAACGTGTAGTCGATTTGGATCAATGGTATCGCTGGTTTGGCATCAACGCTATCCTGGCCAATGGCGAAGGTGGTCTGGTAAGGGGAATCGATGATGACTACGGGCTCTATCGCGGCGCGGATGATCGCCGATTCAAAATTCTCCCCCATGACATGGACACCATCCTTTCCGGCGGCGACAGCAGTCGCATTGGCGATGCCTACCACACGCTGTTCGATTTTGCCGAGTACCGCGACGAGATCGATGCACTCGAAACCCTGTTTGATCAGGAAGAGGTTCGCCGCGCCTATCTTGCAGAGATTCGCGATCTGCTGACTACGACCTTTGCACCCGGGCACTTTGAAGCGCTCCTTGAGAATCAACTTTCCGGCTGGGTACCCGAGAACGAGTTGCGGCAAATCGCCATCTGGATGGATTCACGCAGGGCCTATGCGATGTCGGAAGCACGTCCTCGGTACCCATTCCCCAGTCCCGCCCCGTGCGGAAACGCTGGGCACACTGGACAGCCCCTCCACTTCTGGGCTCGAACTCAGCGAGGTGTTCGCCGCGAGCGGCCCAGAGGGTGGCGACTTCATCGAGATTCGCAACGGATCGGACACCGCAGTCGACGTCTCAGGGTACCGCCTGACGGACAATGAAAAGAAACCGGACAAGTATCTCATTCCAGCAGGCACGGTGATCACTCCGGGCAGCTACCTCGTTGTCACGGAAAACGAATGCGGGTTCAAGCTTGAGGCGAGTGGCGAAGCCGTGTTCCTTTTTCCCCGCGACGGTGATTCCGCAATCGATTCCATTGCCTTTGGGTTGCAAGCAGCAGGATATTCGATCGGTCGAAGCGCTGATGAGAATCGATCCTGGACACTGAATCAGCCGACTCCGGGAGCGGCGAATTTGTTACAGTCGCTGGGAGAGCCGGCTCAACTTTGTCTCAATGAATGGCTGGTGCATCCGGATCTTCTGTTCGACACAGACTTCGTCGAACTCTTCAACCGGGACGCTCAGCCTGTAGCCCTGGGCGGATTGCGCATCACCGACGATCCCTTCAATTACCCCACCCGATTTGAAACACCTGCCCTCAGCTTCATCGGCGGCAAGTCCTTTGCGATGTTCAAAGCTGTGGGCGACAGCGATGCCAGCAATAGCAATGCCCGGGAGCTTCCGATGAAGTTCGCCTATGAGCACGGGTACATCAACATCAGTGGAAGCAACGGCGTTCGCATCGATCAGATCAGCTATCAGTGCCATAGACGCGACATCTCCCAGGGTCGTAGCGAGGACGGAGGAAGAACTCTCTCCTACTTCACCAAGCCAACGCCAGGCACATCCAACTCGGCACCTCCGCAGGAGGATATCGGCGGCAATCGAGCGCTGGTGGACAGCCTCAGAATCTCAGAGATCATGTTCCATCCCGTCGGGCACTCGGGACTTGAATTCATCGAACTGACAAACGTTGGAGCCACGACGCTCAACTTGAAGGGCGTGCGCCTCACCTCAGGCGTTGACTTTGAATTCGAGGAGGATTTCGACCTCGCTGCCGGTGCTTGCGCTGTCATTGCGGCGGATGCCATAGCGTTTGCCGCAGAATATGGCGAGGAAATTCCGGTAGCGGCTGAGTTCAAAGGCAAGCTTTCAAACAAGGGCGACAACCTTCAGCTCAAGCTCCCCAAGCCCTACGAAAGCCTGATCGTGTCCGTCGACTACAAGGACAAGTGGCATCCAGATGCGGATGGCCTTGGCAAATCACTCGTGCTGAAAGATGCGCGTGTTTCCCGCCAGGCGTGCGCGAAGGCGGACGCATGGAAGGCCAGCGCCGAAGACCGGGGTTCGCCAGGGAAGCTGGAGTAGTGGATTTCTCTTGGCATCCGACGCGGACGTGACAGTTTCAGAAGTGAATGCCACGACCAAGAAAATCTTCAACGATCCCTGATCCCATAATTCTCCAGAGGGAGCTAGGCCTGGATGTCGGATCCACTGCTCCTGCTACAGGCACTGGCGCCGGCACCGGCACCGGCAATAGCAATGGTACTGGGGAAGTTACGCTTCACTGTGGCGATTGCCTGGACGTCCTGCAGTCGTATCCCGATGACTCGTTTGATCTCATCGTAACTTCGCCCCCCTATGCCGACAATCGAGCGAAGACCTATGGCGGAATCAAACCTGATGACTATGTGGAATGGTTCCTGCCGAGGGCAGCGGAGTTCAAACGTGTCCTGAAACCTACCGGAACCTTCATTCTCAACATCAAAGAAAAAGTAGCCGCTGGCGAACGCCACACCTACGTTCTAGAGTTGATCCTGGCCCTGCGTAAGCAAGGCTGGTTATGGACCGAGGAATTCATCTGGCACAAGCGCAATTGCCCCCCCGGCAAGTGGCCGAATCGATTCCGCGATGCCTGGGAGCGCTGTCTGCAGTTCAACATCGACCGGAAATTCGCGATGTATCAGGAGGAGGTTATGGTGCCGATGGGTGACTGGGCAGAGACCAGATTGAAGAAACTCCAAGGCAACGATGTCGTTCGCCATGAGTCACAAGTCCAAAGTGGCTTCGGTAAAAACATTTCGAACTGGGTCGACCGAAAGATGGCATTTCCATCGAACGTCTTGCACCTCGCGACCGAGTGCGGGAATCGCAAGCACAGTGCGGCGTTTCCCAGCTCGCTTCCTGAATGGTTCATCAAGTTGTTCTCCAAGGAAGGAGATCGCGTGCTCGATCCATTTTCAGGATCGGGCACGACCGCCAAAGTAGCCCAGTCCCTGGGCCGACATGCCGTGGGAATCGACAAAGAGGAGGACTACATCGCCCAGACCGTGGCCGAGCTGGGAGTCGAGTGATGAAGTTAGTTCGTCGTTTCAGTGGCGTTCGCTTTTCTGCTGGCCGCGCATCTCTCGCCAGCGCCAGCAGAAGATCTGGATCCACTCAAGAAGCCGACATCCAAGCCGTGCGTGATCATCTCGACCGATGCGGGCGGCAGGGATGGCTGAGGTAGACATAGGCAACCCCCTGAACGCGAACAGAAACGGCACTCGAATCGAGTGCCATTCCAATGTCAAAAATGCCATAAACCGCTGATTTCGCGGTCACTTGCCATCGCCACGCGAATGTTGGGCAGCTGCCTCAGTTGCGTGATCCTCTTCATGATGGTCATCCCCATGGCCATGGTCATCGTCATGGGCCTCCTCTTCGTGCTCCTCTTCGTCCTCCTCGAGCAATTCCTTGCCCTTATGGTGGTGAAATTTCATCACTCGCTGATTTGGCGGCAGCGGAGAAATCATCATGCTGATATTCTTGCCAGCGCGACGCGGCGGCAGATCAACATTGCCCATGGTTTTGAGATCATCCTCCACACGCTTCATCAACAGGAAACCAAGCTCGGGGTGCGCCTGCTGCCGACCTTTGAACATCAACTGGACGCGTAGCTTGCTCCCCTGGTCGAGGAATTCCTCCGCCCGGGACAACTTGATCTCGTAGTCATGGGTCTCGATGTTGATCCGGAATTTAATCTCCTTGACCTTCGACGCCTTTGTCTTCTGCCCCTTCTTCTGCTTCGATTGCTCATACTTCCACTTTCCGTGGTCGATGATCTTACAAACTGGGGGATTCGCAGAAGGAGCGACCTCCACCAGGTCCAGCCCCTTGGCTCTCGCAAGGCGAACCCCTTCTACGACGGTCATGACACCCAGCTGAGCCTCGTTCGTGGAATCAATGACTCGAATCTGTGGTGCACGGATTCGCTCATTGATGCGGGTGACTTCTCTACGGGTAAATCTGGGTTTCTTCTTTGGCTTTGAGATAACTACCTCCAATGGTATTGGGTTGACTTTCCTTCGATCGCGGTGACCAACAGAGCCGGGGGCAAACTCATGCCGAGGTTCACCAGCTTGAGCGATGGCACTCGATTGGTCGAGTAGCGGCGAGCGACAGCACAGGTTGAGCCTATCTGAAGGCAAGAAGCAGACGCCTGCTGAATCATTGCGACTGACATGAGTGCAGACGCGCCACGCTACAAGGCCCGTGTTTGAATTTCGGCGACAACGTCACCGAGGAACTGTTCGAGACCGCACGACCCCAAGTCTCCGCGCTGGCGGTGACGCACAGAAACTTGCTGGGTT
>JAQCER010000361.1 GCA_027618625.1 Verrucomicrobiota bacterium | reverse complement strand
AAAGAATCGGGAGGAAGTCCCGGTCTCTAGAACTGCTCAACTTTGAGCACCTGCCGATCGCGATAGTAGCCACAGGAAGGGCACGCAATGTGCGAAGGAACAGCACTGTTGCACTCCGGACAAGTTTTGAAAATGGGCGCAGACCAGCGGTTCGCTCCACGGCGGGAACGGCCTTTCTGTCTTGATGATCTTCTCTTTGGAACTGCCATAGTAGGAGGAAATTTTAGTCGTTGTCGTTCAGTGCGCCCAGCTTGTCAAGGACACCCCATACATTTTGTTTTGATCCACCTTCCGGGCTGTCATCGGCAAACCTGGGCGGCGGATCATCCGGGGAATATATTCTGACTGCAGGGGTACACTGAATTTCGCCCAGTGAGGAATCCTCGCACTTCGGATAGGCCGGAAGGGTCAGGAGAATATCCTCCCGGATGGCTTCAGTCAAGTCGGCCGTCACTTCATCCGTAATCTCAACGTCAAAGGTGTGGCCGCGCAATTCGACCCGAAACGGGAACTGCGCCAGGCAGCGCACGCACTGAATGGAGAAAGCCGTTTGTAGAGAACCGGTTACAAGGAGGAAGTCACCGTGGCGCGAGACGTGTAAGTCGTAGGCGATGCCCTCGGTCACTTGCGGTTCATTGGCTGGGAGGGCGAAGATGTCCTCCTCCAGAACCCCGGAAAACTGCCTCCCATCGTCAGGAAGTTCTCCGAGAATGATGCTGTGAAGGTTTCGGGTCGAGTCCATAAGGTTGGGGCTGATGGCTGCCAGGCTGAAAATCGAGCGGGTTCGCTCCAAGGTCTACCTTAGCTTGGAAAGCAATGCTTTCTGCACATTTTTTGGAACAAATCCCTTAATGTCACCGTGCAGTCGGGCAATTTCCTTTACCATTCGCGAACTGATATAGGAATATTCCTCCTTGGGCATGAGGAAGATCGTTTCGATACCGGGCGCAAGTTTTCGGTTCATGAGCGCCATTTGAAACTCGAATTCGAAGTCGGACAGAGCCCGAATGCCACGGACGAGTGCGGACGCTCCCTGATCCCTGGCGAAATCAACCAGCAGCCCGTCGAAGCTCGTCACGTTGATGCGATCATGCCCTGCCACAGTTTCTTCGATCAGGGCCACGCGCTCCTCCTTGGTGAACAGAGAGCTTTTTTGATAGTTATGAGCCACCGCGATCACGACTTCATCGAAAAGTTGCTCAGCCCTCAAGATGACATCGAGATGGCCGTTGGTGATGGGATCAAAGCTGCCCGGGTAGATTCCGCGTTTCAATGGATGGGAATGGGAGTGAGGGTATGGACATGAAGTAGAATAAAGCAGGCATACCGCCGTCTCAGGCTGCTGGCAAATCAGCAATCGGTATCTTCGGCAGCCGGGAGATTCGGCCACACCCACGGGCGAGCCTGCTTGATCACGAGCTTCCCGTCGGTATCAATCTTAAATTCAATATCCATGGCGAAGGAATCGTCCTGGCTCTGATACAGCTCGCGGAAGTGGCGGTGAATGGTGCGCATGTTTCGCGCAAGTTCGACGGCTTGCTCGCGGGTCAACACGGTCTCTCCCTTGGCCACTTTATTAGATCTGCGGGCATACTGGATTTCCAGGCTGTAGGCCTGGTCCTGCGGGCCGCCGGTCATCACCGAGACAAGGAATTCCTCGGGAATCGATTCCTCTTCAGGATTGGTGATCAGATTCTCCCCGATCTGAACATTGACGTAGAAGCCGAGCCACCGTGGATCGAAAATGTTCCGCGTAATGCCCACTCCGTTGGCCAACTCGTCGTCGAAATTCGGGTGAGCCAGTACCCCCATGTAGACCTTCATGTGATCCACTCGGTAGAATTCGCGTTCTTCGAATGCGCGAAATGTCCACAGGCTGGCCCACACCTGCTTCATTGACTTTATCAGGTGGCCTTCGTCTGCCCTATGGGTGCAGCTATCGTAGAGTCCGGCACCATTGAAGCCTTCTATGTCTTCGTTGTTGGTGCTGGAACGACAGCGGATGTTCGTGCCTGGTGGGAACGCTTTTTGCAGGACTCCGAGCTTGAGCAGCATCCACTCTGGAGCCTCGGAAGATTGAATTTTTTCGCGAAAGGCCTTCAATCGCTCGCGGCGGATTCCGGCGTCTTCGCGGAAATCCGGAGCGGCCATCATCGCCTGGGCTTCTTCGTAAAGACCATTGGTCTTCATGAACTCGTCGTAGACGAAAAACGGCACTGCATAGCCAGTCGGCGAGGTTCCTGGATGCAGGATCTTTCCGAGTTCACCCACGTTCGCGGCTTTTGCCCCAAATGCGTCGGCATCATGGAATCCAATCGCCGAAAGTGGCATGATCGATGTGATCTTGAGATTACTGACCGGAGGCGGAGACGCTGGCGGACGGGAAGCTTCGACGAAAGCCATCACTTCATCGTTCGTTGCTTTAGTAACACGCCAGCCATCGGAGGTAACCTCGTAGCGCACGTATTCGCCAGCCAGGGAGGTAAGCGTTTCGTTGGTGGTCGCGGACTGCACGTAGGCATTCGGAATGCCATTCTGCTGTGCCTTCAAATTGACGTGGGAAAGTGGTGTCTGCGGGGCCTCCGTGATGATGCCAGCCGCTACGCTGAGGTCATTCGGCAAATTCTTGAAGACTACGATATCGCGGGAGGAATAGGTCGTCGTGCCGTCGGTCATCAGCAGTCTGCCATAGCTCGTTCCAGTATTGAGAGGGCTGAAGGAAAAGTTGGAATAGAAATCCTGAGCGAGCATGACTGGTACTCCAGCTGCAGCGAATTGACTTTTCTCTTCCTCGTACAGTTCCTCCTGCATCGTCCCCGATGGCTGAAAGTAGACCGGGCCGTGGTCGAAGTCCATGCTGTCGATGATGACGTCGTAAGCCATGCTGACGTATTTGAAATTGACCGGATCGGTGGGCCAAAAGGAGATGATGTAGGCTCCAACGGTGCCGTCGGGGTTTTTGAAATTGTCGTGTGCAACGAGACTGGCAGCGAGGAACTTCCGTCCCGCTTGCTTGTAGTAGGTCGCATCCTTGTAAACCGAGTGGGAGAGTCCGGGATGCAGAAGATCCCTGACAAAACAATAATGGTAGGGGAATCTGCCCGTGTTCATGAAAAACCCAGCCGGACTATCCGTGTCGGCTCCAGCGATCAGCACTTTCAACTCGCGCACTCCCAAGGCCCCAGGGACGTTATCTCTTCTGGCAAGTTGGTCAAAGTCTGCGCGGGTTCTCAGGGCATACTGGAAGAATCGGGGATTCTCTTCGAGCGGACGATACTTCCGCGCAGTCGGCCGTCGCAAATGCTTCGAGAAAGCGTCCGGGGAAGTCGTCTCGAATGTTGCTTCGGCAACATCGGCATCGATATCGACATCGATAACAACATCACCATCAACTTCGACCGTTTCTTGGGTGTTAGGCTCAATCTCCACGACCTCAGTTTCCTCCATCCCGATGTCGTCCCCATCTGTGTCAGCGGGTTCCTCTGTATTGAGTTCTGGATCGATCTGGATGACAAGGCGAGGCTTTTGTGAGCGCGGCTCCTCTGCTATCTCGTCACGGGCGGCGGGCTCGTCATCATCGGCGACGGTAGATTGCTGGAGAGGCACGGCCTGTGCTGGTTCTTGGGCCTGAGCTTGATCGCGTGCTGTTTCCGGAGCGGAAACCCCCGC
Organism: Verrucomicrobiota bacterium; assembly: GCA_027618625.1. GTDB lineage: Bacteria > Verrucomicrobiota > Verrucomicrobiia > Verrucomicrobiales > DEV007 > JAGROY01. The sequence goes on along the minus strand of JAQCER010000361.1, from coordinate 1,258 downwards.
AGCCGCCTTCCGGTCCGTCTGGTGTTCAATTTCGCCCGTGTTGCCGATGCGGGGAGGTGCAGCAACTGGATCCGACTCGGGAGCCAACCACTTGAGCGGAGTGTTCATCAAGTGAAGGCCCATGGCAAATGGGGCGACGAAGAACAGGATGAACAGGAGAATATTAATGGCGACTCTCACGTGGACTTCAGAAAAAGGTTCATGACTTTCCCAAAGATAGAGTTTCCCGAACCAGATGCAACGGACATTCACGTGTCACAAGAGGGTTGCGTCAGGAAATGGGGACGCGGTTGGCGCAGCAGCACAGCAAGAAAAAGCGTGAATTGCCGGGATTTTCTGTAATCTTCAATGATTATGACACGATTTCTCACTGTTTTCGGCCTGTTCGCCGCGGCGGCTGCCGCCTGGGCTCAACCCATTTCTCCAAAGTCTGGCGAACGCATCGTTCTGATTGGCAACGGGCTCGCCGAGCGGATGCTGTATTTCGACCACTTTGAGACCGAGATGCATCTGCGTTATCCTGAGCAAGGGCTGGTGGTCAGGAATATGGCACGCCCGGGCGACACTCCGGGATTTCGTCCCCATGCGTCCCGCAAGTCCCAATGGGCATTCCCGGGAGCCGAGCAATTCCACCCCGACAAACAACAGCACCTGGGCGAAGGTTTTTTTCCCACTCCGGATGAGTGGCTGATTCATGAAAAAGCGGACACGATTCTTGCATTTTTCGGCTACAACGAGTCCTTTGACGGCCCGGCCGGACTCTCCAATTTCTCCGGCGAGCTGGATGCCTTCGTCAAGCACACCCTGGCGCAGCGCTACAATGGCACCGCTGTTCCGAGACTGGTGCTGGTGTCTCCCATTGCCTTTGAAGATTTATCGGCCAAACGCGACCTGCCAGACGGCAAGGCGGAAAATACAAACCTTGCGCTCTACACCGACGCAATGAAAAAAGTCGCTGAGCAGAATGGTATCGATCTCATCGATCTTTTCACCGCGACGAATGTGCCATCGGACGAGCCGCGGACAATCAATGGATTCGCCCCTTCCGATGCAGGGTATCGTCAACTGGCGCCGCTCCTTGCAGATGGAGCATTCGGCAAGCAGGAACGGGTGTCAAAAGCTGATCCAGAGCTGCTGCGCAAGGCGGTAATCGAAAAGGACTGGTTTTGGATCAACGATTTTCACATCGTCAATGGCGTTCACGTTTACGGGCGTCGGCACGAACCCTTTGGCCCGGCAAACTACCCCGACGAAATCA
>JAQCER010000360.1 GCA_027618625.1 Verrucomicrobiota bacterium | reverse complement strand
GGATCATGCTCCACAGAGTTTGGTATAAGTTGCTCGAATGTATTTAAGGGCCGCATTAATAGTGGCAAAGTTAGAGGACGCAGGAATTTCTCCAGCCCCCGATGCTGACAGACGAGTTCTCATCCGCCGGGCCAGCTTTGATCTGATTGGTCTGCCCCCCACCCCGGAGGAAGTTGCAGATTTCCTCGCTGACACTTCGCCCGACGCCTTTGAGAAAGTGCTTGAGCGTCTGCTCAAATCACCACGCTATGGCGAGCGCTGGGGACGGCACTGGCTGGACGTCGTGCGCTATGCGGACACCGCTGGAGACAATTCCGACTTCCCGATCCCGCAGGTTCATCGCTACCGCGACTGGGTCATCGATGCGTTCAATCGTGACCTGCCCTACGACGAATTCGTTCGTGACCAACTGGCTGGCGATCTTCGCGGCGGAGCCACCGACGAAGAACGCAATGAACGCGTCATTGCCACGGGCTATCTTGCGAATGCCCGGCGCTTTGGCTCGCGCGTCGATGACTACCCCCAGCACCTGACCATCGAAGACACGATCGACAATTTTGGCCGCAGTTTTCTCGGGATCACCGTGAGCTGCGCCCGCTGCCATGATCACAAATTTGATCCCATCCCAACAAAAGATTACTACGCACTCTACGGCATTTTCAATAACACTCGCTACCCGTGGCCGGGGATTGAACTGGATCAAAAGCAACGCGATTTCGTCCCGCTTTCCCCGTCGGGTGAACTCGTCTATGCAGTGACCGAGCAGAAGGAGATCGCCGATGTCGCCGTCCAACTGAAGGGCGATCCGACGAAGTTGGGACCAATCGTGCCACGTCGCTTCCTCACCGTTCTAGGCGGCGCGACATTGCCCGAAGACAAAACCACCAGCGGTCGCGCCGAACTTGCCGAATGGATTTTCGATCCGGACAATCCCCTCCCCGCTCGAGTCATGGCCAATCGCCTGTGGTTGCACCATTTTGGCCAGGGCATTGTCGCCACGCCCAATGATTTCGGAAAACAGGGCAAGCCACCAACACATCCGGAACTGCTCGATTTCCTTGCCTCAGCTTTCCGAGACAGCGGCTGGTCGATCAAAGCGATGCACCGACTTATCATGCTCTCACGTACCTATCAATTGTCGAGCGAGAGGGAGGCTGAGGTGATCCAAATCGATCCTGACAATCAGCTACTGGAAGCATTCCCCCGGCGGCGTCTCGATGCCGAAGCCATCCGCGACAGCCTGTTGGCACTGGGGGGCAATCTCGATCTTTCGCCAGCAGGCCCTCACCCTTTCCCCGAACAGGAAAAGTGGAAATTCACCCAGCATAACCCATTCGAAGCCGTCTACGATTCCAGCCATCGCAGCGTCTATCTCATGACGCAGCGCATCCAGCGCCATCCCTTCCTCGCCATTTTCGATGGAGCAGACCCTTCTGCCAGCACCCCTGCTCGAACAACGACCACCACGCCTCTGCAGGCACTCTACTTCCTCAATGATCCCTTCGTGCACGACCAGGCCAAACGCGTCGCCGAAAGCATCATCGCCCATGCTCCCGAGGATAGCACCCGCATTCAGCGAGCCTACGAAGCCCTCTTCGGCCGCGCGGCCACTGAAGAGGAACATGCCGCAGCCCAGGATTTCCTCACTCGCGCACGAGCTGTAGAAGAAGACAGCGGCGACCTCGCAGCGTGGGCCGCTTACGTTCGCGTGCTTTTCCGCCTCAACGAATTTGTCTACCTCGACTAATACTACCCCTACCGGCATGAACATTCCGACATCCCCCCGCCGCCGCGAATTCCTTCGCTCTCTCGTAGGCAGCTCCCTCCTCATGCCCGGCATCCTTTCGGATCTCCTCGGTGCAGTGCCGTCGAAACCTGATCCCCTCGCACCCAAACCAGCACCTGGCCGGGCCCGAGCAAAGCAAGTCATCTTCATTTTCTCCAATGGCGGGGTCTCGCACATGGACACCTTCGATCCCAAGCCCGCGCTATTCGCGGCCGATGGAAAGATCACGGGCATCGGCGGCGGCCTTTCGAATCAGCAGCGCGTCCTGCTCAAGCCCGGATGGGAATTCCGCCCGGGCGGCCAATGTGGCACGCCGGTGAGCGACCTTTTCCCTCACCTGCGCGAATGCATGGATGACATTTGCCTCATCCGTTCGATGCAGGGCAACGACAACGAACACTACAATGCCACCCTCGGCATCCATACCGGCTCGTTTTTCTTTTCCCGCCCCAGTATCGGCTCCTGGGTCAGCTATGGACTTGGCACGATGAACAGCAGCCTGCCGTCATTCGTTGCCCTCGCACCACAGATGCCGTATGCCGGCACACAGATTTTCAACAACGACTTCCTCCCTGCTTACCACCAGGGCGTGCGCGTCGTCGGCGGCAAGGAACCGATCGCCAATCTCGACCGTCGATCGAAAACCAGCGGCCTCCAGGAACTTGAACTGGGACTGGCCGACGTGCTGAACAATAGGCACCTGCAATCCCGCGGCGGCGACACCGGTCTGGACGCCCGCATCCGCACGTTCGAGACCGCCTATCACATGCAGACGGAAGCGAACGATGCCTTTGATCTCAACCAGGAAAACGATGCCACTCTTGACCTCTACGGGCTGAAGCGAGACGAAAGCAAAGGCTTCGGCTGGCAATGCCTGGTCGCCCGGCGCCTCGCGGAACGTGGTGTCCGCTTCATCGAACTCGTCGATGGCAGTAGCAGCAACAACTGGGACCAACATGGCGACATGGCCGAACACGCGATTCACGCGAAGGGAATCGATCAACCGATTGCCGGACTTCTGCGGGACCTGAAGGCGAGAGGCATGTTCGACGAAACACTTGTCGTCTGGACGACCGAATTTGGACGCACTCCTGGAGTTGACGGCGAGAAAGGGCGAGGCCACCACAGCGCCTGTTTCTCATCCTGGCTTGCGGGAGGAGGCGCAAAGGGCGGCATCATCCATGGCGAAACCGACGAACTCGGAGCCACTGTCGCCAGAGACAAAGTCCACGTGCACGACTTCCACGCCACCATCCTCCACCTGCTCGGCATCGATCACAAGAAACTTCCCTACCGAGCCAGTGGCCGTGACTATCGCCTCACGGACGTGTTCGGAAACGTCATCCACAACCTTATCGCCTGATTGTTCCCAACCCTTAAACTACGCGAACAGCTTCACCACTTTCCTCACTGCCGAGCAAAGCGCGGCGATCTCATCGGGCGTGTTGTAGACCGAAAAAGAAGCACGGGCGGTGCTGGTAACTCCCAGTCTCTTCATGAGCGGCTGCGCACAATGATGGCCGGCCCTTACGGCGACGTTGGCAGAATCGAGGATCGTTGCGATATCATGCGGGTGAGCGCAGTCGAGGGTGAACGATATCACTGATTGCTTGCCCGGCGTAGTCCCATTGATGCGCAGACCGTCAATGGCCTCTAGTCCGCGCGTGGCTTCTTCGAGCAACGCCGATTCATGGGCAGCGACAGCAACATGGTCGAGTTCCATCAACCAGCCAATCGCCGCCGCGAGGCCAATGGCTCCACTGATGTGGGGAGTGCCCGCTTCGAATCGCTCGGGAGCACCGCGGAACGTCGTTTTTTCAAAACTCACCAGTTCAATCATATCGCCCCCGGTCTGATACGGCGGCATGGCGTCGAGCAAATCAGCACGACCGTAGAGCACGCCAATTCCATCAGGGGCGAACAATTTGTGACCGGAGAACACATAAAAATCGCAGCCAAAATCGCGAACATCCACGAGGCCATGGGCGACAGCTTGCGCCCCATCGATCAGCGTCACGGCGCCGTGCGCTTTCGCCATTTTCACCATTTCCTTCACTGGGTTCGTTGTGCCGAGAACGTTCGACACATGAGTGAATGCAGCCAGCCGTGTTCGATCGCTGAGGAGATTTTCGAATTGTTCCAGATCGAGCGCGCCGTCTTCCATCATATCGACAACTTTCAGGGTCGCACCAACGCTTTCGGCCAGCACCTGCCAGGGCACGATGTTGGCGTGGTGTTCCATGACGGTGAGCAGGATCTCACTTCCTTCCGTGACATTCTGCCGCCCCCAGGTGCCCGCCACTAGATTGACAGACTCGGTGGTGCCGCGAGTGAAAATGACCTCGCGTGGATCTGCTGCATGGATGAATCCCGCGACGCGTGCGCGTGCCTGATCATACTGCTCCGTCGCTTCAACACTGAGCGCGTAAGCACCGCGATGGATATTGGCATTCTGCTCCGAGTAAAACCGGCAAACCGTATCGATCACACACTGCGGTTTCTGAGTCGTCGCGCCATTATCGAGATATACCAGCGGCTTACCATTCCGCACCTGCGAGAGAATCGGAAACTGGGAACGAATCTCCGCAACATTGAATGGTGCGCTCATGTCTCGACGGGCAAATTGCGCAATGCCAGTGCCGCAGCACCGATGTCAGCGACAACAGGATCCGCCAGTGGCCCGAGCAATGGCAGATGCGGCCCGGTAGCAGCAATCCCCGCTCCTGCTACAGCGTGGTGCAATACCGGAATCGGGCCGTGCGCATTGCGCAAATCCTCAAGTTGGCAAAACTCGGCACGAATCGCTTCCGCTCGGGCGCGATCGCCTGCCTTCAGTGCGATCAACATTTGGGCTGACAGTGCTGGCTGCACGCACACACAACCGGATGTAAATCCGGCGACGCCGAAGTTGAGCAAGTGCACCGCCGCTGGCTGCTCGCCGATACCGCTGACGATCATCTTAGGATCGACCAGCTGGATCAATTTAGACAGGAATGCATCCTGATCGGGATCCTGCCGAACGATCGCATACTTGATCCATGAGATGATGCCATCGCTCACCAGTTCAGCCGCACCTTCCGGTGTGATGTAGCCTTCGTTCTTGATGTAAAGCACGGCCGGGATGCCAGATTCCCTGACAAA
>JAQCER010000359.1 GCA_027618625.1 Verrucomicrobiota bacterium | reverse complement strand
TGCCTCCCAGCTGTTGAAAGGCCTTTCGGACGGGTTCGTAGCTGGTTTCATCGACCCTCAAGAGCACTTTGAACCCGGGAAGCCCGGTTACGGATCGAGTGTGATTCGTCCAGTCCGCTTCATAGATGAATTCATCGGGTTGCCCAGCGACTGCCGGATGGTCTTTTGCCGCCGGGTCGACCATCACCTTCGCCTTCAAGAATTCTGAATCACTGTCGAAATCGCAACCACCCAGCTCAACCAGCCAGGGCCACCCTTCTTGTTTCACAAGGGTAGCATGAATGGCCACGATGCCCTTCCCGGTCGCGAACCACTCTTCCACTGACTTTCGCTGAGCCTCTGGGATCACATCAGAAAGTTGGTTGGCATTGTTCAGCAAAAGAACGTCATACATTTTTAACTTGTTCGGAAGCAGATCCTGCCAGTGCTCCGATACATCGACTTCGATGCCATGTTCATGACCAAGTAAAACAAGCCACCGATTGATGGCCGGAATATCCGGGTGCCGATAATACGCGGTATCCGAGTAGACCAACACTCGAAGGGCTTCGCCGCTCTCAGCAGAATTTTCTGCTTCGGCAGGCTCATCGCCAAGCGTGAACGTTGGAGCAAACAAGAACCAGGCAAAGGCAATGAATCGATAAATCGTAGACATGCCCGTAGTCAAAACTCCGATTCCTGCAGGGTCGAGCGAGAACTTCGACGATCCCGTCACGTTGCAACAAATTGCTTTGCATCGCGTATCCCCGAACGTAGTTTTTCCGAGATGTCTCAGCCAAACATTCTAGCGCGGCTTCTGCCGATCGTGGTTGCACTCGGAACGCTTCTGGCGTCAACGGTGGATGCAGATTCGAAAGATACCCACTGGGCGTTCGAAGCCCCCATCAAGCCCGCACTGCCGGACGTCTCCGACCATGTTTGGCCCCGACAACCGCTTGACTACTTTGTGTTGGCAGATTTGGACGCTGCCGAACTACGCCCCGCACCTCAGGCGGAAGGGGCGACGCTTCTGCGGCGCGTGTGGTTTGATCTTGTGGGCCTGCCGCCAAGTCCCGAAAACCTGACTGCATTCCTGAATGATGATTCAGCGGATGCCTTGGCCAAGGTCGTCGATGACCTTCTGGCTTCTCCCCATTACGGCGAGCGTTGGGGGCGACACTGGTTGGACGTGGCCCGCTACGGTGATTCGAACGGCGGTGATGAGAACAAAGCGTTCCCGCATTCCTTTCACTATCGGAATTGGGTGATCGACGCGCTGAATCGAGACTTGCCCTACGACCAGTTCGTTCACCAGCAACTTGCCGGGGACATGATGGAGCCGCATGATCACAGCGCCCTGCCAGCGACCGGCTTCCTCGCCATCGGCACCAAAATTCTGGCTGAACAGGATCCCGTAAAAAAGCAGGCAGACATCGTCGATGAACAGATCGATACCCTGGGCCGCGCATTTTTGGGAATGACGTTAGGATGCGCCCGTTGCCACGATCACAAGTTCGACCCTGTTCCCGAAACCGATTACTACGCTCTGGCCGGCATCTTCCACAGCACGGTGATCGGTGATCGTAACCTCATGAACCAGGAAGATGAGGAACGTCTCAAGCAATGGGCCGCCGAGCTTGGTGACTGCGACAACGAGATCGCTGAGGCACAGGAAGCGTTGAGCCAACTCACCAGCGACGCCCAAGTTCACAATTGGGAAGCTGAGGCATTTGACCGCGGCAACGTCGCGATCGACAAGGACAACTACGGCACAGGCATCGGGATCATTTCCGATCCAGGGGACGGCAAGAATTTTGCCGAATATGACTTTGAAGTCAAGGTGGCCACGGCGTTTCTCGTGCGGTTGCGCTATGCTGCTGAACAATCACGGCCTGGGCAAATCCTTGTCGATGGCATGGTGATCACGAACCCTGCAATGTCAAAAGTAACCGGCGGATGGATGCCGGAACACCAACTTTGGCATACCGAAGGCACGTTTCGAATTTCCCCCGGGAACCACGTTTTGCGCCTGCAATCGGAGCCTAACATGTCGCACATCGACAAGATACAGTTGCAGGCCATCGCGGGAAACGGAGACGAGGCCGTTCGCGCTCTCGCCCGCGTCGACGAACTCCAGAAGAAGCGCGCCGCCACAGAAGAGGCGAAACCGAAGTTCACTGAAGTGATGGCCGTCGTGGATGGTGACAACGTCAAGGACGCTCGCCTGAACGTGCGCGGAAACCCGCATGACCTTGCGGACGAAGTGCCCCGCGGCTTTCTCTCAAGGGTCGGAGCACCCGGCAACCATCGGGTCCAATCAAAGAGAAGCGGCCGCCGCGAACTTGCCGAGTGGATGACCCAGCCAGGACATCCGCTCACCTCGCGCGTCATCGTCAACCGACTGTGGCACTGGCATTTTGGCCGTGGCATCGTCAGCTCCACCGACAATTTCGGCACCAGCGGCAGCGAACCTTCGCATCCGAGATTGCTCGATTGGCTCGCACTGGATTTTGAAGCACACGGCTGGTCGCTGAAGCACCTCCATCGCCGCATCATTCTATCCAGCACCTATCAGATGAAGGCCGCTCACAGCGACCCAAAGGCAGAAACACTGGATCCGGACAACACTCTGCTTTGGCGTAGAGACATTCGCAGGCTCGATGCCGAGTCCTTTCGCGACGCACTGCTCGCGGTGTCGGGCACGCTCGATCCGGGGGCTCCATCCGGACCGCCACCTCCTGTAAAGTCAGGGGACCCGTCGCCGACGGATCTTGCGAGAAATCGCGAGATCTACGAAGCGTTTCCGCACCGCAGCGTCTACCTGCCGGTGGTGCGTTGCCACATCTACGACCTGCTCACTTTACTCGATTTTCCAAATGCCACCACGCCAGTCGGATCGCGCTCTCAGACCACGGTACCCACCCAGGCTCTCCTCATGTTGAACAATCCTTTTGTCGTGACAAAGGCGCAAGCGACGGGCCGCCTATCTCGCGAACGGCATTCGACCACAGCGGGGCGCGTGACTTATCTTTACACTCTCCTCTTCTCGAGACAGACGGAACCGGACGAAGCAGCATGGGCAACCGAGTTCGTGGATACCTACCGTAAGCTCAAGGGAGAGGAAGCAGCATGGACTGCTCTGTGCCAGACGTTGCTCATCTCGAACGAATTCCTTCATGTCTGGTAGCCACCACACCCTCAATCGCCGCGACACCTTGAGACGCATCTGTGTAGGATTCGGCGGACTCGCGTTGAACGCCTTGCTCGCGCGAACGGGCCGGGCGTCGAACAGTGCAAGTGGTCTTGCTGAACCCCGCCAAGCTCACTTTCCCGCCCGCGCCAAACGGGTCATCTTTCTCTTCATGCACGGTGGCCCCTCGCATGTGGACCTTTTCGACTACAAGCCAGCGCTGGCAAAGTACGATGGCAAGCCACTGCCCTTCCCCGAGCGGAAGGTGCAGTTCGCAGCACGCGGAAACATCATGCAGTCGCCCTGGAAGTTCCGCCAGGTTGGACAGAGCGGTCATTGGATGTCCGAGTTGTGGCAGCACTTACCGGAAGTAGCTGACGACCTCTGTATGTTGCATTCGGTCTGCGAAACGAATGTGGCGCACGGCGGTGCCTGCATGAAACTTCACACTGGCGACGAGGCTCTCCTGCGCCCAAGCATGGGATCGTGGGTCAGCTATGGCCTCGGAACGGAAAACCAGAACCTGCCGGCATTCATCACCATTTGCCCTACCTCGCTTCACGGTGGCGCCAACAATTTTGGATCCGCTTTCCTCCCGGCGGTGCATCAGGGCGTGCCGCTCGGGACGCCGGGCTACCCTAACACACCCGCCAAAGACGCCAGGTTCCACTACATGGAGAACCTTCAGGCAGGGGCACACGAGCAGAGACTGCAACTCGATCTCTTGAGAAAACTGCACGACCGCAAAGCTGCTACGGCCGGAAACTCAAGCGATCTCGACGCACGCATCGATTCCTTCGAACTCGCGTTTCGCATGCAGATGGCCGCACCCGAAGCAACCGATCTTCGTGGGGAGTCGGAAGCAGTGCTGGACCTCTACGGAATGAACGATGCGGCCACCGAGAATTTCGGCCGTCAATGCCTGCTTGCACGACGCTTCGCCGAACGTGGCGTGCGCTTCATTCAGGTAAGCCACGCGCATAGCCTCAAGTTCAACAACGAGCAGTGGGACCAGCACTCCCAGCTTGAGAAGGGGCACTCCATCAATGTAAAGCAGATCGACAAACCGATCACGGGCCTACTGAAAGACCTGAAGTCGCGCGGTTTACTGCAGGACACGTTGGTGCTCTGGGGCGGCGAATTCGGACGCACGCCGACGGTGGAAAAAGGCAAAGGCCCCGTAGGCCGCGACCATCACCCAGACGGTTTCACAATGTGGATGGCTGGAGGCGGAGTGCGCGGCGGGTTCCGCTACGGCAAGACAGACGAATTCGGTTACCACGCCATTGAAAACCGATGCACCATCCACGACCTGCACGCCACTCTGCTTCACCTCCTGGGCCTCGATCACGAGAGACTCACCTACACCGACTCCGGTCGCGAGTTCCGACTCACTGACGTCTACGGGAACGTCGCGAGAGAGATCATCGCGTAGGTAAAAGACGCAGATGGGGAATCAACGGGCTCAGTTGAAAGGCCAAAAACAAGCGGTTGAACTGCTTAAGGCGAACTGGCTCGGACCATCGGTCGAAGCTCGCGTATGGCCTGGGGACGTTCGGCGCTGTTCGCACTTCGCGGCCCCGTGGAGTCCGATCCCAAAGCCGGGCGAAGCGCCTGAAAATCCAAGTTGGGACCTGTGGAACGGGCCGCTGACAGAGCCGTTGGGATACAGCAAAGAGGTTCGTCCCCGCCCCCCGCCGTTGGCGCGCCTACTGGCCTACCGGCAGTGGCCAGCTCGGTGATTGGGGATGCCACTTGATCAAC
>JAQCER010000358.1 GCA_027618625.1 Verrucomicrobiota bacterium | reverse complement strand
CACTGTGGCCACTTTGGTTGAGCAGATCTTTTTAGGCTTGGGCGGGCAGGAAAATTCATGGCAGCAAGACGGCGACCTTATCAACCATGAAGCCAGCGCACTTGGATTGGATCCATCCCTCGCGATGGAGGCACTACCGTGGCGTCCGCGATTAAATACGGAGCAAACCGTGGCTTGGACCGTGCAGTGGTACAAGATGGCTAGCCACGGTGTGGACATGCGTGAATTCTCGCTCAGGCAGCTCGATACCTACGCCGCGCTGCCCGCGCTCAGCTCGCAATAGCGTCGTGGTGGTCAGCGCAATGTTGCGCAGTCGCGCTCAACGGTCGTTGCTGTGCCGCATGGTCAGCAGGTCTTTAACGTGTCCGTCGTAGTTGTAGGCGCGCGTGGCTTCCTCGGCTCAGCGATTTGTCACGCTCTAGGCGAGAGGGGGATCTCCGTCAAACCATTTTCAAGGCTAGACGGAGATCTGACAGACCAACGAACAATTCCTTACCTACGCGACGCGCTCTGCGCTGCGACCTGTGTTGTGTTCTGCGCAGCCATTACGCCGGACCGCGCTAAAGACGCTGACCCGATAACGCAAAACGTCACAATGTTCGACACATTTTGTAAAGCGCTTGAGTATTCCCCTGATATCCATGTCGTCTACTTAAGCTCTGATTCCGTCTATGCCCTAGCAAATGACGTTTATGACGAGGATTCGCTCACTCAACCGCGCGATGATTATGGGCGGATGCACCTGGAACGCGAGCAGCGCCTGGAGCGCGAGTTCCCGGGCAGGTTCACCGTTTTGCGGCTCACTCAAGTGTACGGACCGGGCGATAGTCACAATGCCTATGGTCCTTGCCGGTTCATTCGACAAGCATTGACTGACGAGCCCATTGCACTATTCGGTTCGGGAGAGGATTGCAGAGACCACATCTGGATCGGTGATGTCTGCCTAGTTATTGCGCTGGTTGTCGCACGCGGACCTGTTGGACGCATGAACGTTGCTGCCGGGCATTCGCCGAGTTTCATGGACGTCGCGCAATTGGCCTTGGCGCATTTCCCTGCCGCGCAGATTTTCGAGCGCGAAAGGCGAATGCCGTGCTTCAAAAAGAGATTTCGAAACGCGCGCCTTCGCACCCTGCTCGAAGATACGAGGCTTACTGACATCAACAAAGGCATTGAATTACTGGCGACAGCGATGCGCGCCGAATCGAATCCTCTGTAACCGTAGCCATGAGCATCTCAGGAATAACAGTCGTCTTGCCCAACTACAACCATGCTCAATTTTTGCCTGAAGCCATCGATTCAGTGCTCAATCAGTCGTGTCCACCGACGCGCTTTATCGTGGTTGACGATGCCTCTACTGACGGCAGCCTGGCTGTCATTGACCGCTATGCCAGTCACGACAAACGAATCAACATCGTCAGACACGCAGTCAATCAAGGAGTTGTTCGCTCCACAAACGATTGCTTAAAGTCCATCAACACCGAATACGTCATGTTCGTCGCAGCTGATGATAAAATCATGCCCGATTGTCTCGAGTCGTCAGCGCTGCTTCTCGATAAGCACAAAGAAGCGGCGTTTGCTTCGGGCCTTTCTCACTGGATGACCGAACAAGGTGAGTTGTCCGGCCTAACTGACTCGCGCTGCGTGCGACAAACGCCGTCGTTTCTGCCTCCATCCGCCGCGCGTGATGAATACAACCGCTCGGGTAGCTGGTTCATGGGCAATACCACCATGTACCGCACGCAGATGTTGTGCGGTGTCGGCAGATTTCCCGAACAGCTTGGACCCTACGCGGACGGCTTTGTATCATTGGTGCTCGCCTTACGTCATGGTGCCTGTTTTCAACCGCGACCATTGTCGGCTTGGCGACGACTCGACGGCAGCTTCTCGGCGCAAACAGCCCGCTCGCCAGAAAAACTTGTTCACATCGGTGAGCTGGCGCGCGAGAAATTCACCCTTGAGTTCCCGGGTTTACTCTCGACACGAGAATTGCGTCGCTGGCAACGACGTTGGGACTACGGCCTTCTACTCGGCCAAGCGCAAGCTGGGTGGCCAAACGAGACTTTTAGCACCCGACAAGTCCTTGGCAAATATACATTGGGAATACGCACCACTTTACCCATTCTGCTAGGCATATTCCGCCATAGTCAGTTATTACAGAAAGTTCTGTTAGGCGGCGCACTCGTGCCGTTGGATGCACTCCGCGGCGCTTATAGACGAACCATCCGCCCGGATCCACCTCGCCTCCAGAGACATTGCTGAGAACGAATGCGGCACCTGAAGCAGCGAAAACCCTATGCGCCCTAGCCTGACATCACTTCAGTGCTGGTGCTGAGATCAAGGAGGAATGTTAAACATGCAGCATACGCTGGTCGTACCCACTTTCAATCGCCCTGAGCAGATTCGTCAGCTCGTGACCTATTTTAAAGACCGAGCTCCACTGCAGCGCGTACTGGTGCTCGACTCCAGTGTCGATGAAGTAAAACTGCAGAACGAGTCTATGTTGTCGTCTTACGGCGATAACCTAGACTACGTCACATTCCCTTCTACACTTCCTGTCGGAGCAAAAATTGCTCGCGGAGTTGCCATGGTACAGACCCCGTTCGCTTCATTGTGCGCAGACGACGATTTAGTGTTTCCCGATGGACTTAAGGAGGCCGTGGCGTTCCTGGAATCCCATGACGATTACGTGGGCGCGCATGGTCTTTACATCAACTTCCAGACCAGCGGTAAAAGAGTGCTAGTCTCAAGGGAGTATGCGGGACCTGGAAACGAGGCAGAATACGCCGGTGAGCGGATTTTCCGATTGCTGGAGAAATACGAGTCGCTATTTTACGCTGTTTATAGACGCCAAGACCTGATCGATATTTTTGCATCGACCGCCCAGTTGCCCACTCTGCACTTTCAAGAACTCTTTCAGTCGAATGCGGCGCTGGTTAAGGGCCGCGTCAAGCGATTCCCAACGGCCTACGCCGCCAGACAGAGCTGCCCTCCCGCAGAGCCTGAGCGTGATAAGTGGCAAACGTATTACTGGTTCGCTGATGATCCAACCGAAATGCTTCAGCACTACGTGGCCTATCGCGACCAGCTCTATACGTTCTATGCGACACATGCCCACGAGGTGAAACAAGATCAGTCGGAATTTAAACGCGGACTGGACATCTCTCACGCCGTCTACTTCTCCGCAAAATGTCCGGCGGACTATTTCTATTCCCGACTGCAGCCGACTTGGCCCCCCGGCTCATCCGGACAACCGACCGGGCCGCCGCCACTGGCAGAGAACGGCGATGAGAGCAATCTGAAGGAGCTACGCGACTGGTTCTGGACCTGGCGTCACGACTTCGTCGAGCGCATCAAGACACGAGACGCAGCGAAATTCTTGGTCAATCTCGATGCAAAAACAGCCCAACAATCAATGACCCCCTGGGTGTGTGAACCCACAGATGGCATTCGATGGCTGGTCAACGTGCCGCAGTTTGGCGACACGTGGCATGAGCTTTGCGCATATCTTGATAAGGCTTAGCTGGCGGTAGATTCGATGTTATTTAACTCCTATCTTTTCATCCTCGCCTTCCTCCCGCTTGTCTTCGCTGGCTTTGTTCTCGCGCAACGGTTCCTGCCAGCCAGGATGCTGGTGGCATGGCTGGTCCTGTCCTCACTGTTTTACTACGGATGGTGGGAGCCGACGTTTGTGCTGCTCCTCGCAGGCTCTATAGCTGTCAACGCCGCCTTTGGAAAACTCCTGTGTTCGCAACAATGGCAAATCAGACGTTCTGGTCTCCTCCTATTCTTTGGTGTCAGCTTTAATTTCGGACTGCTCGCCTACTTCAAGTACGCAGGCTTCCTTCTCAGCAATATCGATGACCTCTTCGGCACCGGTTTCGGCGTCCCAAGCATCGTCCTGCCGATAGGAATATCTTTTTTCACCTTCCAACAGATCGCATTCTTGGTCGACGCCAGACGCGGCTTGGTCAAAGAATTTTCCTGGCTAGACTACGCGCTGTTTGTGACATTCTTTCCACAACTCATCGCAGGACCCATCGTGCACCACGCCGAAATGATGCCACAGTTCCGGATCAGCCGAAGCGAGCAAATTTGGCATGAGGACGTTGGAGCCGGATTCAGCATCTTTTGCTTCGGTCTGTTCAAGAAGGTAGTCATCGCAGATAGCTGCGCCGTCTACGCGGATGCAGGCTATGCAACGATCAGTAGTGGCCAAGCACTCGATCCAGCTTCGGCGTGGATAACAGTCATTGCCTACAGCTTGCAGCTGTACTACGACTTTTCCGGCTATTCGGATATGGCGGTAGGACTCGCTCGAATTTTCGGAATTCGGCTGCCGCTGAACTTCAACTCGCCCTACAAGGCGACGGGATTCATCGATTTCTGGCGGCGCTGGCACATCACGCTATCCCGCTTCTTACGCGACTATCTGTACGTTCCCCTCGGAGGAAGCAGAACCGGTGCCATTCGCCAGTACGTCAACCTTGCAATTGTCATGTTACTTGGTGGCCTATGGCATGGGGCCAACTGGACCTTCGTAATCTGGGGCGGATTGCATGGTTTCCTTTTGGGCATCAACCACGCATGGAGAGCGTTTCCATGTTCTCGTCATTGGTTATTTGCGAATGCCGCCAGTCGAGCACTATCAATTCTACTGACGTTCGTCCTTGTTTCGCTTGCCTGGATACCGTTTCGAGCCGAAAGTCTTGGGCAAGCCAGTCTCGTATTGGACAGTCTTTTCGACTTTAGTAGTGGGGCCGAAGGCTATCGAGAGTCCCTACACTACTTTGCGAAACAGCAATTTCTCGACATGGGCTACGCGTTTGACATCGTATCTTGGTTTCGACCCAAGGAATTGTGGCCGGCCACCCCTCCGCCCAACTTCCTGTCCGGGTATCGACCGGCAGGGATGTTCTTGCTGAGCGTTATGCTTGTC
>JAQCER010000357.1 GCA_027618625.1 Verrucomicrobiota bacterium | reverse complement strand
CACCGCGCCTCACGGGCGGAGATTTCGGGCAATCCCACCGATCAGTTCACCTTAATCACTGCCTTTTCGCGCAATCGGGACACCCAGGCATCGTGACGCTTCTTGCGCTCCTCCTGCTGAATCATCTTCTCCAGCCCGTCCTGAATCTCGGTCATCGGTTTTAGTGCGCCGGGACGCTTTGCCTCAACGTAAAGGATGTAGTAGCTGCGATTGTCTTCAACGATTTCACTGAGCGTCTTTGGGGGGAGCTTGAAGGCCACTTCGCTCAATGCAGGCTTCAATGTATCGTGATCGATCCAGCCCCAGTCGCCGCCATACTCAGCCCGGCTGTCTTGAGAATAGGTTTTGGCCTCGGTCTCAAAGTCGGCCCCTTTGCTGAGGCGGGAACGGATCTCACCGATGAGCTTCTTCTGCTTCTCTGGAGTCGTGCCGGGAATCGTTGAAGTCTTCAGCACCGTGATCGTTCGCAATTTGATGAAATCCTTCTCGCGAAAACGATCAGCATTTTCCTTAAGGTATGCCTCGCGCTGTTCCGGCGTTGGCGGCGGAATGACACCCGTTTCGCGCTGCCTCATCATCTTCACCACCAGCATTTTCTCACGCAACTGCCGGAACTTTCTCAGACTGATGTTGCTTGCCTTCAGCTCTTCAAGAAACTTGGCACGGTTGCCGTCGAACTGCTCCCGCACGATGCGGTTCACATCCTCATCGATATACTGGGATTTGATCTGACCGTTCATCTTCTCAAATTCGCGCAGGATCAGCTCCCGCTCGATCAGGCTGTCGAGAGACTCCTCTTCCAGCTTCTTGACAGTGCTCTGGTAATCGTTCTCGGTCATTTGTCCGGAGCTAACGCGATGCTTGAGGAGCGCGGTCTGCGCAGTCACGGCCTCGCGCACTTCAGACTTCGTTACCACACGTGTGCCATCGATCACTGCAGCAATCCCATTCATCTGCTCAGCCGACTGGGCCTGAACTGTCGCCACACTGAACATCAGGAAGGGCAGCAAAAGAACTCGCAACTTTTTCATCATCAACATGGCAAATTTTGACTTTCTCGGGCGGTCAGCCAGCTCACTGCTAATTCACAGTTCCTGACTATCCGACCTTAAGCATCATTTCAACAATTTTCCAGAAATTAGAATTTTTCTACCTGCGATACGCTCGGATTTCCATGACTCCTTCGAATTCATGAGTCACCACCGGATTTCTACGTATCCGGCATCAACGCAAGGTAAAGCATGGTGGCCGACCAAGCTGTTGTTTACAGACACCCGCACAACCGTCTCTGTTCAGTTTTTTCTTGCCGGTGGCGAACGACAGGGAAAATCCTATCGCTTGCTGCGACTGGAGGCTTTCAGCTCATCGTAGCGGTGCCTGAGCTTGACTGCCGTTTCGTGATGTCCCTCTGTCTCCAGCTTTGCGATGCGCTCCCGCGCTTCTTCCTCGTTAAAGAGCCGTGGAAATACGGACGATGGTTCAGTTTCCCCGTAATCGATGATCTCGCTTCGCCGTGTCCCCCAAGTCCAAATCCAATGGAATACATGTTCCCGTGAAAAGATTGGAGATAGACAACAGGCCCCTCCACATCGCCTACTCGGAATGCTCCCGCCAGCAGGGGCACCACTGCATGCGGTCCTGCCGCAGCGATCAGAAACCGAATAAAGACCCTACCCCTCATACGCGGTTGCGACGGAACAGTTCTACATCGTTCCGATCCAAAGTCCCAGCATGAGCGTTCCATTGTGCAGTCCATGGGCGACCATTGGGGCAATCAAGGAATCGCGCCACTCGCGAATGAGCATGAACCCGAATGCCAGAGCGGCGAGCACAGGCAGGGCGACGATATCCTGCGGATGCACTGCAGCAAAGCAGATGGCAGCTATCAAACCTGCAACGGGGATCGAAAAGCTGCGCCTCAGTCCGCGATGGAGAACGCCGCGGAACATCGTCTCTTCAATGAGCGGGGCACCGACTGCAGCAAGCAGGAGCAAGAGGAAGCGAGTCAGAGCGGATGCATCGAAAAACATCTCCCCAATGGGATGCCCGGTCACTGGCTCGGCACCTTCAGTAGCCGGGAAGAAGCTGGTGAGCCACCACAGCAGCAGGGTCACCAATCCTCCGATTGCCGTTATCGGAAGGACGCAGCAGTAGCCAACGATCCCGCTGCCGATCTCGCGAAAAATCCCACGCCCCGAGTGAAGTCCCAGCGCCCGTGTCCGTTCACCGAAGGATCCGCGGGAGAAACCGATTGCGATCATCACACCGGCCAGAATCGACAGGAAAAACGCAACCGGTCCCGCAAGCGCGGTCAAAGTCGGATTCTCGACTTTCAGGGCGATGAGCAGTATGGGCGAGCCCATCAAGCCGAGATAGGCAATGAACGCCCAAAGGTGAGCCTGGCTTCCCCCCTGCGCTTCATCGAAAGTGAAGATACGCAGACCACTTGCATGGCGCACCGCGGCCATCGCCAGCAACACCAGCCCGACAAGGAATCCCACGGTGAAGCACACCGCCACGCACGCCGTAAAAATGAAGAGCAGCATAACATTCAACATCAATTTCTGGCGATCTGGATGCGACTGGTTTTCGCGGGCGAGCAACAATGGATGCGCGAACCAGTGCATCTGATACTGAAGCTCATCGAGCTGCTTCGGAGTCAGGGTGCCTGGGGAGTTGATCTGCTGGCGCACCATTGCCTGGATCTCAGCCTCGCCAGGTTCCAGCTCCTGCTGCACAGCTTCCAGTCGCGCCAGCGCGCCATCGACGTCGTCCGGCTTCATGAAAAAATGGAGAGCCGCCAGCGCCCGTGCAGCGGCACCATCGAGAGTTTCCACCTGATCGGCCATCGCCGTCAGGCTGGTGTCAATGTCAGGGACGACTCCAACTGGTCCGCCCTTCTCTGCCGCCAGACCCTGCCCGACGATCATCTTACCCTGGAGCACCAGCTGCAACTGCCCGGCAATATTTCCATAGCGAATATGCTCCAGAGCAGGCGGCTCGGGCTCATCAAGGAAGTGCTGCCCCCAGAATACGAACGCCACGACCACGAACAATCCAAGCATTGCAAACAGGGATACGCGACAATGCCGCCACACGGTCGGCAATGGCGGCGGAACGACTGCGGGCGGATCATCTCCTACGCCGATCGGCGCCAATGGATCGGTTGGATCGGTTGGTTCGCTATTTTCGCTATTTTCGCTCATTCCTCAGTAGTCAGCTCGGGCTTATTTAATGGGTCCGCCTTCGGCTCGACTTCAGGTGTCAAGCTGGCAATCGGCTTCTCTTTTGAATACCGAATGAAACATCGCGTTCCATCAGATCGAAGACGAAACGCAACCGTATTCGTCTGGTCTTCATAGTCCTCAAAGAAGACGGTATTCGCGATCGAGCACTTGGCGACTGCTTCGTCCGATCGCTTCCCAACCGGGAACTCAAAATAAAGCCACGCCGATCGCACCCGAATTTCTGCACCGGCCCATTTCATCTCCACAGCCTTTCCATCCTCATCCAGGCAACGCACGTGTGCTGCGACATATTTCTTCAAATGCTCGAGCGAACCGGCCTCATCGAGATCGAGCGCCTGGCCCGCAAGTTTTGAAACTGCCCGTTCCAGCTCATGAGCATTCACTCGAAGCTCCACTTCCAGAGAACCTGTTTCACTGTTCCAGTCGACCTCGGCGATCGCATCGTGATTCGGATGACCGGTAGCCAGACCCATCATCACCAGCATCGCCAACAAGCTGCGGCTCAGAAAGCGCAGACAATGAAAGCGATGGGGCTTCAGATGCATCTGGACAACCGAACCCGAAAACCCGCCAGTTGCAATCAATATCGCACACCGCAGCACCGCCCATTGTCCGAAGATTGTCGAAAAAATCGTCGAAAAAGCCGGACTCCGGGCCGAGCATGATCAGAACCCAACGACAGTTGATATTGATCACTCAATCTACGTGCGTTCCCGGCTGATGGCGTTAGGATCCCTGGCATGAAACGATTACCCTTTGTTGCCCTCCTGTCATCGGCAGTTGCCGCTACCGGGCTTGGCTTGATATCTTGTGGCGAGTCCGGACCGGAACCCCTCAGAATCGGCATGGATCTCACCTATCCTCCGTTTGAATTCAAAGACAGCAGCGGTAATCCCGATGGCGTCAGCGTGCGAATGGCGGAAGCCCTCGCCGCTCATCTCGGTCGACCGCTTGAGATCGAGTCCATGCCCTTCGAAGGCCTCATTCCCGGACTGAGCACTGGGAAAATCGACCTCGTCATTTCGTCAATGACCGCAACCGACGAACGCCGGAAATCCATCGATTTCTCTGATCCTTACGTCACGACTGAGCTGGCGATTCTCGCTGGCAAAGATACGACGATCACCGGAATCGACGATCTGAAAACCGGGACACCGACGATCGCGGTAAGAAGAGGAACTACCGGGGAATCGTATGCTCAAGCGCATCTGCCCAATGCCCAACTGACATCGCTTACACTGGACGCCGCATGCGCACTGGAAGTATCCCAAGGAAAAGCGGAAGCCTGGATCTACGACCAGCTCTCCATCTGGCAACATCACAAGAGCCACCCTGACACCACCAGGGCACTTCTCGATTCCTTCCAGCGCGAACAGTGGGCCATCGGAATTCGCAAAGGCAATGAGGCTCTGGGTGGTCAGGTCAATGAGTTCCTGAAAAAATTCAAAGCGGAGAAAGGGTTTGATCCACTCGCCGACCGCTACCTCTCGCAAGAGAAGGCGCTCAATGCAGAGATGGGAACACCCTTCCTTTTTGACTAGCACAACCAGAAAAAGAACTAGAAACCCTGCAAATGCGAAGGCCTTTACCTTGCCTTCGCATTTTTTTTTGCAATCGATTGAATGATCGCTTGGCAACCCCGTCAAATTCCCAGCAACAATCCACTTAACGACGTTGCACTGACCAAAATCAGAACC
>JAQCER010000356.1 GCA_027618625.1 Verrucomicrobiota bacterium | reverse complement strand
CCCCCCGCCCACTAGGAAGCCCGAAGCAGCGCCCGGGACTCCAGCGACTGGGAGCCTGCCGACGGGGAGAAGGGCGACATGGCGCGCGGGCACTCTTCCATCTGGCGCTCCCGGTTCGCCTCCAGCAGGTGCGGAAGTCCGCTGCGGAGCCCACTCCCATCAACGGAGCCCAGTCACGTCAAACTTCGGCAAGCTCGCCTTCCAATCTGGACGGACAGGAGTAGTCACTGGTAGGAACTTTGATAACCAGAGATGGGTTCATTGAGTTCATGGGACTGGCGGAGCCGGGGAGGGAGGGGACATTTTACCCGGGATTAGTTCGCATGAAATTCATTGCTTTAACATCACGTGTTTCCCAGTTTCCAGAGGTTGTCGGCGCGCCCTTCGCCCTTGGGTCGGCGCGTTGTTCTGTCATCTCGGCTATGTTGGCTCGCATTGGATCAAACGCCGCCAGTTCCTCCGGCGCAAACTGGCGAATCCGTTTCCAAGCTATTTCCAGTTCTGGCGCATTCGTGTGAGGGAAGGGTGGTTTGGCTTGCGCCATCGGCTAATCTCCATCGAGCCTCCGGCTCGGACGGATCTCTCATTTTAAAGCGAACTGGAATAACACCACTGTGGCAAAACAAGCACTCCTCCTCACTCTCGTCGCCGGCGGGGCTCTCACCGCGTGCCAGTCTGTTCAGACCAAGCACGCGGCCGGTGCCGACATGCCGCCTTACAAGGGCTCCGCAGCCTTTGAGCGCATGAAATCACTGGTCGGCAAGTGGTCTGCCGAGTCGCCGGAGATGGGCAAAATGAACACAGAGTTCCGCCTCATCGCGGGTGATTCGGTGATCGAGGAACGTTTCGCGGAAGGCATTCCGATAGAAATGCTCAGCGTCTATCACGATGTGAGCGGCAAGCTCACCATGACGCACTACTGCATGCTGCGAAACCATCCCCGCATGAAGCACACGAAGAGCACCGCAGACTCGCTGACCTTTGATCTGGCACCCACACCCGGTCTTAACCCCGCGAAGGACAAACACATGCACTCCGCCACCTACACCTTCATCGATGCCGACCACTTCAAGCTCGAAGGCGTCGCAATGGAAAACGGAAAGCCCTGCCCCTGCGGCCCTCCGGTCATCTTTAAGCGAAAATAAATCTGTTCGCCTAAGAAAATGCGCGGAGTCATGGCATCACTCATTCTCTTGCTAGCCTGCTCATACGAGAATCAGAAGCCCCAGGGGTCGGCCCACCGTTCCGATACGTATGTCAGTGCTCGGCAGCCAGCCTTCCCTAATTTTTTTGGCAGACGGTTCTTTGTTCCGGCATCAGGTGTCACAGACACAATCGGCATCTCCATCGACGTGGACGTCTCAAAACGTCCTAAGGATGGACGCGCCGACGTTCTGTTCAGCAGTCCCACGAGGCGCAACGATATTTTTCTTAGGACGCATTCAGAAGCAGGGACGACCATTGCTCGAATTCCGGTTGCCTTCTACGAGGACAACGGAGCCTGGAGCTATAGATTTGAAGCGCGCTTGCATACCAATACATTGGATGCATTTATGGTCACCGATACCGAGGATCCTGAAGTGTACCACTTTGAGATTGCCGGCACGGATGGATCTACTTCTCAAACATCGGTTGAGCCGCAGGCTTTGACCGCGCCCATTGTCAAGGTGTCTCCGAACTTCTTTGCCCAACTTGAGCAGCAATCGACTCTGATCACCGACTCTCCCACCCAAGCGGAACTATTGACTGCAAATGGCATTGAATTCCCGGCCGGTGCGGGAGTATTCTTTGGAATGCTCACAGGCGAGTTTGTAATGCGAAATACCGACGCGAACCATAAAAAGCTCTCGGCACTGATAGACAAGATCGAAACTGCTGGGAACCCAAGCGGCGAAAAAGATGAGGATGATCAAGCCGCTGCCACCCTGGAATCGAAACCGTGACGACAAAAATTGAACATTAAATTCAAGTCGAGAGTTCACCCTCAGCAGCGGCTGACATCTCTTTGACGTCAGGCAGAAAAACCAATGTAAAAAAACCTTATTTCCTTTCCCAGCGCGGCTATGGTCGTGCCCGACGATGAGTTGGACGCCGTTGGCCGCGATGCGCATGCGGTGATCGAGGAAGCCAAGGCCGTCGGAGTTTATGTTTTCGGAGGCTGCATTAACGAGGAAGTGCCGCCCGTATTGGTCCCGTCCGAATGCGGAGTCGCTGAGGGTGGCTACCCGTGCTATGAACTCCGGCCGTTGGAATCGGAGCGCGGCTCCGCCTATCGTGCCACGAATGAGACGCCCGTTTCATGAATCCCAACACGCAACAAACCACCGGCGAGCACCTTCTCCTCGTTCGTGGCACGCAATGGAACAGCGGCCTCTCGCCCGCCGAACTCCAGCGCATCATGACCGACTTTTACGGCTGGGTCGAGGGCCTGCAAGGCCAGGGCATCCTGCGTGGTGCCCAACCCCTGATGGAGGGTGCCGGAGCGCAAACCCTCGTCACCGACGGCGTCTTTGCGGAGTCGAAGGAAGCCATCGCAGGCTATTTCCTGCTGGCCGTGGCCCCCACGGATGAAGCGGTGAAACTCGCCCAGGCCTGCCCCATCCTCGCACACGGAGCACAGATCGAAGTACGCCCCGTCGCCGACCTTTGCCGCCCGATGGCAGATGTGAAGGCGGCTCAACCCTGATCAGTTATCTCAAGCCCGTTACTCTTCTATGAAACCAATTGTCGAACCCTACCTCTTCTTTGCCGGCCGCTGCGACGCAGCGCTCGATTACTACCGCCAACATCTCGGAGCCGAGCTCGGCATGATCATGCGGTTCAACCAAAACCCTGGGCCAACGGAATGCCCGCTTCCGGAGAATTGGGGGGACAAAGTGATGCATGCCAGTTTCACCATCGGCGCCAGCCGGATCATGGGCTCCGACGGCATGATCGAAGCCATGCCGAGGGCCGGCCACTGCATGTCACTGACTATGCCCACTGAAGCCGAAGCGCAGCGTGTGTTCGCCGCACTCGCAGACGGCGGCGAAGTCAGCATGCCCATCGCCAAGACCTTCTGGTCGCCCTGCTTCGGAATGGTCAAAGACCGGTTCGGCATCGATTGGATGGTAACCGTGCCCGAAGCACAGCCAGATTAAGGGTCGCCATGAAAAAACTGCCCTACTCAACCATCATCCAAGCCCCGCGCCAGATTGTGTGGGACACCATGCTTTCGCCCGACACGTATCGCCAATGGACGTCTGGATTTTGCGCAGGCTCTTACTACGAGGGCTCGTGGGAGAAAGGCTCCTGCCTCAAGTTCCTGAGTCCCAGCGGAGAGGGAATGCGTGCCGAGATCGCCGAGAATCGACCGCTGGAGCACCTGTCCATCCGGCACCTTGCCTGCATCCAGGCCACGGGCGAAGAGCTCTTTCCGGAACCCGCGTATGAGAACTACACCTTTCGTGATTCCGGCACCGGCACAGAGTTGCAGGTGGAAATGGATACGGATGAAAAATACGAGGCCATGTTTACTGAAATGTGGCCGCGCGCGCTCAAACTGCTAAAGATACTCTGTGAAGAAAAACATACCCACCAACCCACACCAATCAACATCATGAGCAATAAACGCAATCCAATCGGCTGGTTCGAAATCTACGTCAACGACATGCCCCGGGCCAAAGCCTTCTACGAAGCTGTCTTCGCCACAAAACTTGAGGCATTGGGCAATCCCACTGCGGATGATGCCGGCCTGGAAATGTGGATGTTTCCAGGTGGCCCGGAGCAATTCGGCTGCAATGGATCACTTTGTAAAATGGACGGCTGCGCGGCTGGCGGTGGCGGCACGCTGATCTATTTCAGCTGCGAAGACTGCGCTGTCGAGGCGGCCCGGGTCACGCCGAACGGCGGCACCCTCTACAAAGAGAAGTTCGCCATCGGTGATTACGGCTTCATTGCCATCGCATGTGACACCGAGGGCAACACCATCGGACTGCATTCGATGAAGTAGGCACCCATCGACAACTCGATCCTCTCGCCATGAACACCCATACCATCCGTCTGCATCGCGTGCTCAGAGCGAAACCCGAGCTGGTCTATAAAGCCTTCCTCGATCCAGCCGCCCTCAGCCGCTGGCTGCCACCTAACGGCTTCCTGTGCAAAGTCTTCCATTTCGATGCAAATGTCGGCGGCACATTCAAGATGGCCTTCACGCAGTTCAGCAACGGTCACAGCCACTCCTTCGGCGGTGAGTATCTCGAACTCGTGCCCAACGAACTGCTGCGCTACACCGATGTCTTCGATGATCCAAACCTGCCCGGTACCATCGAAGTCACGGTGAAGCTCAAAGGCGTGTCCTGCGGCACCGAATTGAGTGTCACACAGGCTGGTGTGCCCGCCGCGATCCCGGAAGAAGCCTGCTACCTCGGTTGGCAGGAGTCGCTGCTGCATCTCGCAATGCTCGTCGAAGGCGGACCGCCTGCGGAGGAGTAAGCATCCCCTTTGACCTCATGGCCTACGACACCTCCATCGCTGACCGCGTGACGGACATGCTCACCGCCAGGCGAGTGACATTTCACACCAAAGCCATGTTCGGCGGGCTCTGCTTCATGGTGAATGACAAAATGTGTCTCGGCGTGGTGAAGGCGGAGCTGATGGTCAGGCTCGATCCCACTGAGCATGAGGCGGCGCTAAAACAGCCGGGCTGTTCTCCAATGGAGTTCACGGGGCGCTCCATGAAAGGCTTCGTTTTCGTCCAGGCAGCCCACCTCGACTCTGAGGAGCAGCTTCGGCATTGGGTGAATCTCGCGCTGGAATTCAACCCAAGGGCCGCCATCGCCAAGAAACGCTCAAGGCGAGCCTCATGAGCGTCTCCGGCGAGCGCAGCCCCAGCGTCGTGGCAGATGATCTCTTCCGCCGCGAAGGAACACGCTTGGTGGCCACTCTCACGGCGCATCTCGGCACGCACCCG
>JAQCER010000355.1 GCA_027618625.1 Verrucomicrobiota bacterium | reverse complement strand
GCAACCAGGTTGGAATCCGAGAAGCCATCCTCTACACTCCTGCACCTGCGGAATTGGGACGGGCGAAAAGTTTCGACTATCCACAAGGCGGGTTGTTTCCTGACGCACGCATGCGGATGATCGACAGCATCGAAACCTGTTTGCTCGATGGCGGACCGCACGGACTGGGCTTCATCAGGGGCACTAAGAACGTCGATCCCGACGATTGGTTCTTCAAAGCACACTTTTTTCAGGATCCCGTCTGCCCTGGATCGCTCGGACTGGAATCATTTCTGCAACTGCTCAAAGTCGTCATGGCCGAGCGGTTCAACATTGGTGAATCTGGACGCATTGAGACCATTGCCTCCGGACATCCGCATGAATGGACTTACCGCGGCCAGATTCTGCCCACTGACAAACTGGTGACGGTCGAGGCCGTGATCACTGAAGTCGACTCGGCGAACCGCCTGATCCGTGCTGACGGATATCTCTCGGTGGACGGTCGAAACATTTACGGTATGAAGAATTTTACCGCCGCCTATTTTGATGCCTGATGAAGTACGATAAAGTAGAACTCACCGCCATCGGTTACGAACTTGCCCCGGTAGTCGTGACTTCCGAGGAGCTGGAATCCCGCCTGGCTCCCATGCTGCGCAATCTCCACATTGCTGACGGCCAACTTGAACATCTGACTGGCATCGTAGAACGGCGCTGGTGGGCGCCCGGCACCCCCGTATCACAGGGCGCCATTGCCGCCGCAAAAAAAGCGATCGCTGCGTCCGGTGTGCCAGTGGAAGAAATTGGCTCACTGATTTACGCTGGCGTCTGTCGCGAACTCTACGAGCCCGCCACTGCCTGTCGAGTTGCTGACGGAATTGGCGTGGAGAGTTCCACTGCCGTTTACGATATCGGCAATGCCTGCATCGGCGTCCTGAACGGCATGATCGACATCGCCAACCGCATCCAACTTGGACAGATCCGTGCAGGGATGGTGGTCTCCTGTGAATCGGCGAGGGAAATTAACGACGTCATGATCGAGCGCATGTTGCAGATGGAGGACATGAAACTCTTCACGCTCGCCCTGGCGACGCTGACCGGCGGATCCGGCGCTGTTGCGGTCTTGCTCACCGATGGCAGCTTCGACAACAACGAAGGCCATCGGTTTCTTGGGGGCACGATGCGTGTCGCACCCCAGCATCATGAACTGTGCCGCTGGGGAATCGAGAACTGCGATGGTGTCTACCGGCCGTTCATGGCGACCGATTCCGTCGCACTGCTCAAGCACGGCACCACATTGATCAAGGAAACCTGGGGCTCGTTACTCAGCGAGATGAATTGGACGAACGACGATGTCGATCGCGTCATCAGCCATCAGATTGGTTCCGGTCATCAGAATTCCATTCTCAATGCCACGGGCGTTGATCGCGAGAAAGACTTTACGACTTACGAATACCTCGGGAACATCGGCACGGTTTCCCTTCCAGTGACTGCCGCTCTCGCAAGCGAACGCGGTGTCCTCAAACGTGGCGAACACGTCGGTTTCCTTGGGATCGGCAGCGGCCTTAATTGCATTATGTTAGGATTAGAATGGTAGTCAGCTCCGAACTTTACCCCTTTCATGGGAACTATCTGGATCTGGCTGGCAACCGGCTCCACTACCTGGACGAAGGCAGCGGCGAACCGCTGGTCATGGTACATGGCAATCCGACCTGGTCGTTTTATTACCGCAATCTTGTAAAGGCCTTCAGCGACCGCCATCGGGTGATCGTTCCCGATCACATCGGCTGCGGCATGTCCGATAAACCTGGGCGGGATTCCTATCCCTACACGCTGAAACAGCGAGTGGCCGACCTTGAAGCCCTGCTGGAAAAACTCGGAATTGGCGACAACATCACCCTCGTCGTTCATGACTGGGGGGGAATGATCGGGATGACCTATGCCACTCTCCATCCGGAGAAAATCAAGCGGCTCGTTATCCTCAACACCGGTGCTTTCCATCTTCCCAAAACCAAGCCTTTGCCGCGGTCGATCTGGTTCTGCCGCACTCCATTGCTCGGCCCGTTAGTGGTGCAGGGGTGCAACGCGTTCTGTCTCGCCGCCGCGAGCTGGTGCGCCACGAAGAACCCGCTGACACCGGAGATTCGCCATGGTTATCTCGCGCCTTACGACAGTTGGGCCAATCGCATCGCCGTATTGCGCTTTGTTCAGGATATCCCACTCGTTCCCAGCGACGAAGGCTACCAGCTGGTCAGCCAGGTCGAGGACAACATTCAACAATTTCGCTCAATCCCCACGGTGATCTGCTGGGGAGAAAAGGATTTCGTTTTTGATGAGCATTTTCTGAAGCAATGGACCGAGTATCTTCCCGAGGCCGAGGTCCACCGCTTTCCTGAAGCCGGACACTATGTGCTCGAAGATGCATCCGCCGAGATCATCGCGATCGTAGAGGAGTTCCTCAACGCGCATCCCATTCATGAATGACTCGGCACAGGCGGTCAATTTTGCCTCACATCTTCCGGTCATGGCCCGGCATCAACCCGAGCGTCAAGCGGTTGTTTTTCCACACGGCCGTGACGCAGCGGGCCGGGTCAGCTATACCCATCTGACATTCCGCCAACTCGACGAGGAAAGCGATCGCATCGCCGCCGGCTTGATCCAATACGGCATCACTCGCGGGATGCGCACAGTCCTGATGGTGACTCCGAGCCTGGATTTCTTCGCCCTGACATTCGCACTCTTCAAGATCGGAGCCGTCCCCGTGATGATCGATCCTGGCATGGGCATCAAGAATCTGGGAACATGCCTGCAGGAAGCAGCACCAGAAGCATTCATTGGAATTCCAAAGGCCCACGTCGCCCGCTGCCTGTTCCGCTGGGCCAGCGGTACCATCAAAATTCTCGTCACTGTCGGTCGCAAACTGTTCTGGGGTGGCGAGACTCTGGCTTCGATTCGGAGCCACGTCGGCAAAGACCACGGCTTCACGATGCCGTCCACCCAGGCGGACGAAACGGCTGCCATCCTGTTCACCAGTGGCAGCACGGGAATTCCAAAGGGCGTCGTCTACACGCATGGCATTTTCGAAAGCCAGATCGAAAACCTCAAGGCGGTTTACAACATTCAACCAGGTGAGATCGACCTCCCAACGTTTCCACTGTTCGCTCTCTTCGCGCCCGCACTGGGAATGACGGCCATCATTCCCGACATGGATGCAACGCGTCCCGCCGATGTCGATCCCGAGATGATCGCCCGATGCATCGAAAACTTTGGTGTCACCAACATGTTTGGTTCACCGGCTCTCGTCAATCGTGTCAGCCGCTATGGTGTTGCCAAAGGCTGGAAGTTCCCATCGCTGAAGCGCGTCATCTCAGCGGGCGCACCGGTCAGCTCGGTCGTGCTCGATCGATTCTCGCAAATGCTCGAACCCGATGCTCAGATCTTCACGCCTTATGGCGCGACTGAAGCCCTGCCCGTTGCCTCGATTGGCAGCCATGAAATCCTGAACGATACCGCTGCGCATACCAACGAGGGAAAAGGTGTCTGTGTTGGCAGACCAGTCGACGGAATCGAACTGAAAGTAATCAAGATCACGGATGGCCCGATCGCTGAGTTGCACGACGACTTGATCATGCCGATGGGTGAAATCGGCGAAATCGCAGTCAAGGGCCGCAACGTCACTCGCGAATACTTCAACCGCCCTGAGTCTACAAACCTTGCCAAGATCCAGGATGCTTCCAACGGTGGGTTCTATCATCGCATGGGCGATGTTGGTTATCTGGATGACACCGGACGGATCTGGTTCTGTGGTCGCATGGCCCATCGCGTTGTCCTCGCAACCGGCACGCTTTTCACGATTCCCTGCGAGGCCATCTTCAATACCCATCCCAAAGTTTTCCGCACCGCACTGGTTGGAATTCAAATCAATGGAACTACCGAACCCGTACTTTGTGTTGAACTGGAATCAGAATTCCGGGACGACGAACAACCTCCCATCACAACTGAGCTGCTGGACATAGGTTCCAAATTCGATATCACCAATGGAATTCAGAGGATCCTGTTCCATCCCGCCTTTCCCGTGGATATCCGCCACAACGCAAAAATCTTTCGTGAAAAGCTCGCCGTCTGGGCACAAGCACAAGCACAAACAAAATGATTCTCAGATACTCGTCACCGGCGGCGGCGGCTTCCTTGGCGGCGCCATCGTCCGGCAACTGCTCGATCGAGGAGCCAAAGTTCGCAGCATCTCGCGGCAACATTATCCGAACCTGGAAAAGCTCGGCGTCGAACAGATCCAGGGTAGCCTGACCGATGCAGGGATCGTCGAGACAGCGGTCAGCGGCTGCGACGTAGTCTTTCATGTCGCCGCCAAGGCCGGAGTCTGGGGCCCGTACGAAGACTACTATCAGTCGAACGTCGTCGGCACGGAGAACGTCCTCAACGCCTGCCGCAAACACGGCGTCCAGCGCCTGGTACACACCAGCTCACCAAGTGTCGTCTTCAATGGAAAAGACATGGAGGGCGTCGATGAATCCGTCCCTTATCCGGATCACTACGAGGCGCACTATCCAAAGACCAAGGCAATCGCAGAACTGAAAGTCATCGCTGCAAATGATAACACACTCGCGACAGTCTCGCTTCGCCCGCACCTGATCTGGGGCCCCGGCGACAACCACCTCGTGCCACGCATCATCGCCAAAGGAAAGGCGGGCCAACTCCGCAGGATCGGCAATCGCGACAACATGGTCGACTCGATTTACATCGACAATGCAGCCGCCGCCCACCTCCAGGCCGCGGACAAACTCCATCCCGGCTCCCAGGTTGCCGGTAAAAACTACTTCGTCTCTCAAGATCAACCCATGTCCGTCTGGGAATTGATCAATCGCATCCTCGCCTGCGCCAACGTCCCACCAGTAAGCAAAAGCATTTCCGCAGGCGCAGCCTACTTTGCCGGAAAGTGCCTTGAAAATATCTACGGCACCC
>JAQCER010000354.1 GCA_027618625.1 Verrucomicrobiota bacterium | reverse complement strand
AACTCGCGGCTCCGCTCGCCCGAAAAAACGCCTGCAAAGTAGCTCCAGTTCGTGTCATCAATGGGGCCACTGAGTGAGACTCCTGTTGTTTTGGAAGGTAAAATTTGATCTACCAGTAGAGAGCGCTCCATCACCGGAAGCGCTTGAGAGTGGGTGGCACCTTCGTAGGAGAACGGAACGCGCATCTTACCTACCGACAGGCGCGTTCCTGCCTCAGTAGTATAGGACGCCGTAAGTTCATCGATTCCGTCATAGGCGAAATGATCATTGCCATCGAGATTGACCTGGCCTTCGATCTCGACGTTATACAGAGTCCGGATCAGTCCACCGATGCGTGCCCGCCGGGTTTCGCTTTCACGGGCGCTCTTGAGCTTGGACTCTCTGGGCTCCACCTCAGCAGTCTGCCACTGATACAATCCCGTCACCCGCGCCTCCTGAATCAACGGATTCTCTTCATTCTGGTAGATCACCGGCAATGTCCAGATAAAATCGAGAAACGATTCGTCTTCATACATCACGGCGTCCTCGTCTGCCAATCCTCCCGCTTCAGCCTCGGCCTCGGCGTCATCGGTAACGTCAGCAAGCTGGGCAAATTCGGACAGGTCGTCTTGAGCATTGGCCGGAAAGGCGAAGCCAACGAAAATGGTAAAAGCGGTAAACAAGCAGGAAACTTTCATGGTAACGAGAGGGAGAATATACAGCAGGTGGCACGTAGCAACACTAACCCGCCAAACTTTAACATTTTATGCTTTGGGCTCGGCAGCTTTGCTGTCCTCGGGCGGAGGAGGGGTATTGAAGAGGGAGTCCTGCTGTTGTTCACGCAGGCGCACCCGTTCGGCAGCCTGCTCAACCCGTTGAATGAAACGGTCGAGACCATCGGACTTCTTAAGTTCGTAGGCACGCGTGAGTAGAGGCATCGCTTCCCCAAACTTCTCTAAGCGCACCAGCATCTGTCCGTGGCTCAATACAGCAAGTCGCTCCATATCGGTGTTTTGCACAATCTTCGCTTTCGATGCAGACTGCTCGAAGTAAAGAACGGCACGAGAGAACTTCTCCTGCTTTTCACATAGCTGACCAAGTTCGATGAGTGCGGCCATGTTCCCTGGATCCTGCTTCACAATTTCTTCAAGGATGCCACCCGCAAGTGAGTCGTCCCCCATCCGCCGGGCAACCTTCGCCTCGATAGTTCTAATCGATAGCATATCATCAGTCGACGCCGACTCCGCATTCGCCTTACTTTTGATCATTTTCACGAAATCGGCGGCCTGATTCAGAGCCCCGGCCTGCAGGAACAGATCCGTCGTCCGAATCAGTCTTGGGATATCCATCTTATTGCCAGACTCAAGGGCGTAAACGTAGGAACCCAGCGCCTGAATGGTCATCCCCTCAAGCATATAGATATCACCGAGAACCATCATGGTCTCTCCGTCACTTGCTCCCATATGGCGGAGGATCTCGAAATTCTCCGCTGCCTGCATTGGCTGTTTAAGACCAATAAAGGCGTTTGCCTGCGTCTTCCAATACTTGGCATCGCCAGGGTTAGCGGCAATCAACGTGTCAAGCATGGCTGCCGCCTCCTGGAATCGGCTCAATTGCAGCAGGGCCTGCACCAGTCCCTCGCGCCAGGCTGGCCGCTCCGAGTCAAGCATGAACGCCTGCCGGTAGGCGGCTTCAGCTGCAAGAAAATCAGAAGTACTCAGGAAGCAAACACCCAGAAAGCCGTTCGTTTGCGCCGATTTCTCCCCAAGCTCGATCGCCTTGGTCAAATATGGGATAGCCTCCGCAAACTTGCCGTCCTCGACCAGGATGAGACCCAGCATATTGTGGGCACGGCGAAAACTCTCGAAACTCTCGATCGCTTTTTTAAAGTAACCAATCGCCTTCTCCCGCTCATCTTTTTGCAGAAACAACTGCCCGAGCGTGTAGTAGAGAGCCGCGCTCACGGACTTCTTGCCTTCCGCAGCTGTCTGCAAGTGGAGGGCAATGTGACCGATAGCCATGTTCGGATCTTTGCCCATGCTCTCGGCTACAAGATTCATTACCTTGATCTCTTCTTCATTCAGCTTCGGCTCCACATCCGGCAGGAAGCCGTAGGCTGCGGTAAACGATTTAACGAATTCATCCGTCTTGAAAAGATCCTTGGAGTGGATTGCCTCGTCAACTTGAACCTGACTCAAATCGTCAACCGTCTTTGGCGGAGCCGCAAATCCCGAAATGGAAGTGGCAATAAAGGCACCCGCGAAAATTACCGGTTCGAATCGTCTAAATCGTTTCATGGTCTGGTGTCTGCCAATCATCACCATCCCAACGATGCCACAGGCAACCGTGACGGCTGTCCAGTAAGCTGGAAGTTTATGGGACAGAGAACTTTCGATTTTACCCGCTTGCCATCCTTCATGCCTGGTTCGAAACGCCATTTCTTCACTGCTGAGATCGCTGATTTATCGAACTGGGAGTTCGTGGATTTATGCACCTTTGGGTCCATGACGTTCCCGGATTCATCGACGAGGAACACGAGGGTAACAGTTCCCCGGATGCCTTTCTTTTTCTTCAGGCTGGCAGGAAACACAGGGCGAGACTGCGAAATCGGACGAGGTGGAGTATCCAGATCATCCGCCTCGAAGGCCACGGATGCAGCGGTATCTGACTGCTCAAACTTTACGTTGCCCGTATTCAGTTTCACCCCCGGCACGGCAATGCCCCCCGTACTGACGCCCCCTAAATCGATCGACAGACTTTCCTGAGCCATTTCCATC
Source organism: Verrucomicrobiota bacterium (assembly GCA_027618625.1). GTDB lineage: Bacteria > Verrucomicrobiota > Verrucomicrobiia > Verrucomicrobiales > DEV007 > JAGROY01. The sequence continues at coordinate 2,210 of JAQCER010000354.1, read as the reverse complement.
GACTCCTGAGGTTCTGCTTCATCAGGTTCTTCTGGTTGTTCCTCCTCCTTCATTTCTTCGATCTCTTCCTGCGCTTCATTGTAGGCGACTTCCTCCTCAATCTTTGGCACCTCCATAGCTGGATCAATCAGCTGACTCAAAGGGATCGCCAGGAACAAGGCTACCATCGTGAGCGCACCGACAACCACGGCACCGAAAGTGCGGAAGCGGGATTTGGGAATGGTGTATGTGGAATTTTTCACTCTCCTATACTGGTTCATTCAGAGTGGTATCCACTAGGAACGAAATGCAACAATTCCGTGACATATGCTTACTGGCGCAACTGTTGCAATTGCCCCCAAATTGCCTCATATCACCGCTCCGTGATGATCTTGAGACTGAACTTAATCGGCTGAAGAACGTGGGTATTCACCGCCATTCCGTCCTTTTGTCCGGGCTCAAACTCCGACTCGGAAATTGATTTTACTGCCGCTGAGTTGAAGGCGTCATTTGTCGATTTCGTCACAAACGGCCTCCTTACAAATCCGTTCTCATCGACAATAAATTGCACCCATACTTCTCCGACAATTCCCTTCTTCTTCAGGTATTCAGGATACTCTGGCTCAGGCTGGAAAATGATGCGGGGCTTGCGATCCACCTCATCGGATGCGTAGGCAGACAAAAAGTCATCCGGTGATTCGAATTTGAGCAAGTCCAGGTCCACCTGCACCTTAGGGACGATCGCCTCCACAGCTAGAGCCACCGGGCTGATCGGGATATCAAGATCCTCAACCGCAAATGGCTCGATTTCTGATTCACGCATTTCTAGCATTTCCGCCTCCTGAAAAAGACGCGGAGGCAACTCGGGAAGCTCAGGTGGAAGTGCCTCCACAATGTAATGTACCTCATTCGTCTTCGCCTTGTGAGCACTCGGAAAAATGAACGATGTGAATGGAACCGTACAGAACACGCCGAGGGCAACGGCCGCAGCAGCCGTGGCGATCAGCTTTGTAGGACGCCTCCGCGCTCCTGGATAAGAGAAGCAAATGTTGGATTTCTCGTCCTGCATCGAGGGCACCATGATAGATCAACTTTTCGAGGAAACGCTTATCGACAGCGCTCCAGCCGTCTTGCACTGACCGTGGACGCGCTGAACCATCCCGTGACTTGCAGTTGAATCTCCCTGAATAATCACCGGCGTATCGGAGTCTGCCGCGAGCAACTGCTTCACCAACGAACCAATACCTTGCAGGCTGTAGGACTTTCCGCCATAAATGATCTTGTCCTCATTGGTTACCGCAATCAGAATACTGTTACTATTCAACCCTGATGAACTGCCAATATCAGGTTTATTGACCTTCACGCCAGTCTCCTCAACGAACACGGTGGTGACGATAAAGAAGATAAGGAGGATGAAGATGCAGTCAATCATAGGCGACAAGTCTACAGCCACCTGATCGCTATCATCCTGAGTAAGGCTCTTTTTCATTTTGGTTTATTGATTTAAGCTTTTTGATCTAAAGACTGCTCAACATCTGTCTTGGCAACGAGCGTCAGGCTCTCAAGTCGGCCGATCGCTGCTGTCATTCCGTCCAGGCGCTTTTTGATAAGGAGGACAAAGAAGACTCCGGGAAGGGCCACCATTAGCCCAGTCTGAGTGGTAATAAGCGCTTCCTTAATCCCCCCGGCCACTTGTTCCATGGTATCGCCAATACCACCATTTGCGATTCCCGCAAAGGTACCCAGCATCCCGATCACGGTACCCAGCAAACCCGCCAGCGGTGCTGCCGCCACCAGCGTCCGCAGGAGAACCATGCGTTGCGCGACTTCTGTCACTGTCGCCAGGCGAATTTCTTCAAAGCGCTGACGGATCGTGTCCGCATCATAAGGTTCCCGCTGGGCATACTGGACAATCGTGCCCACCATGCCCTCTCCAAGTTCCGGATGCCGGATCCACTCCAGCCACTTTGATTCCGTCTTCTCCTTGAGGTTACCTTTGTAGACGTAGAAAAGCAGGTCGAAAGCAGTGAAATAGAGTATGAGGGCAATGGTTCCCAGCAGGAACATCACCCAGCCACCCGCACGCAGAATGGTAATCATTTCCTCCCAACTCATCGCACACCCCCCAGTCCTTTTGGAATAGTCATATCTCGAATCCTCTGCAACCTGTAACTCCCCATTCCCGATGCACTGAATGAATGAGGATTGAGTAAAGCCATCGATTTAACATC
>JAQCER010000353.1 GCA_027618625.1 Verrucomicrobiota bacterium | reverse complement strand
GTCTGGGCAGACGATCGCGAATCCTCGCGCAGTAGCGATCGCCCCGATGACACTGCCATTGAACCCCAAAGCGCGACCATCCAGAAACGTGTTTCCCGCCCAGTCGGAAACGATTCTCTGCCCGACGGCAAACGAGACTGGCTCACCAGTGAGACCCATCCCGTAGCGACTCAGAAACCAGCCAGAAGAAACCTGCCGCTCATTCAATGAGAGCTCATCCGCATGATTCAAAAGCACCCCAGTGACTGAAACGAAAAGGAGCGGTGCAATCACCACGAGGCCCAGCCAGCGATGCCAACGACGCATCATTGCTTGGCTGCTGCCGCGTGGAGTGACTGGCGCTTTCTCGTCCAAAATATCACCGGTGTTGATCCAGATATAGAGCCAGTTTCGCCATCTTTGTCAGCGCTCTCGTCGACAGAGTTGCTCCAGCGATATTGTCAATGGGTGCCGTCAGTTTCCCATCCTCTTTGAGCGAGGCATCGCGAAACTGCTTGGTGAAAAATGGTTGTCTGACTTCCCAGCCGTGGCTTTCCCTGTAGATCAGGACTTTTACGCTAGCGATTTTGCCACCCGAAACCACGTAGCCAGTCGTGATGGGCTTGGTCTTTCCAATCTCTTCAAGGATCCAGGCTGTCTTCTTGCCGTCGGTCCAGTAGCGAACGCGAGCTGCGCCGTAGGGCCTGCCTATGAGGGCTTTAATCGCTGCCTGCCTTTCTTTTGTAAGATCGACAACGCCAGCCTTCGGAGTTGCTCCGCCAAAAGTCTCTGCAATAAATGCGGATGGCTTTTGATAGACGTCATCTTCCGCTGTCGCGGAGGTGCTCATCATGAGAATCCCCAGCATGAGAATCCCCGGCGATCGAGCGAAAAGCCTCATCGTCCGGCAACTAGAATTGATAGCCCACGCCCACATTGATCACGTCTTCTGGGTTAGCAGCTGCTCGATCGAGGCGCGAGTAGTCAAGCTTGAGCACAACGTTGTCCGCAGGCCAAAAATTGAGACCAGTGTCCCACTGCTCAAGTTCACCACGTGCGGCATCGTACTCGTTGTAGCGGCCGAAGAAGCCGAGGCTCGTTCCATTTTCGAATGAGAAAGTGTACGAAGGTTCAACATAAAATCCCCACTGCGTGTCGAGATCCAGCGCAGCGGCAGAAGCGCCACCGATATCCCAGTAACCTGCCAATGCCCGCAATCCAAAGCCACCCTTTTTAAAGTCGAAGTGCGCCTCTCCTAACATTGAGTCATTTTTTTCTCCACTTCCCGGAGTGATGTCGCTCTGGTACTGCGCGGATCCTCCAATTTCAAATCCTGGAATACCCGTGTATCGAACCCGCGTGGTTGCTGCCCATTCGGATGCATCAGCTTCGGATACTTTCTGCCGACCACTGCGAAACCGAAACGCATTGCTGCCAGAGGAAGGCACCGACAAGCCTGAGTGAAACGCTGCGTCCCAGAGGATCCCAGAGTCAATCGTCTTGCTGACCAGCAGTCCACCTTCCCACCACGTCGATGGAATTATTTCTGACTCAATGGGATTTCGCTCAGTGCCGAAGAAGGTCGTCGGCTCATGGGTCTCATTGAGAATCCCTATCGGCATCAGGAAAAGTCCGCCTTTACCGCCCCATCCATTATCGAGGGTGGCCTCAATATAGGCCTGCTCCAACTCAAACTCACCATTCTTGCCCTCTCCAGCAATAGAGTGCTCAAGCTCCACTTCGCTTACCATTCGCAGCCGATCATCGAACTCATGGTTGACCAAGAGCACCCACCGATGAAAGTCGACCTCATTGTCGTCGCCCAGATTAAGGTGCATTTCGCCGTATCCGCCAATCGACGTTCGATCGTACCATTTCGCAGCCCCTCCCCCAGCCCCGGAGCCGAGAAATTCTTCGTCAACATCGGTTAGATCACCCGTACCATCTGGACCGTGGGGTGCCTTTCCTGATGACGATTGATTACTGCTAATGGTAGCCGCAGGTGAAGCCGGTCGACCGACTGGCGATCCGGCCGCCGCCGCCACTTTGGACTCCAGTTGTGAGAGTCGCTGCTTCAACATCTCGATCTCCGCCATCAGTGCGGCGTCGTCTGCCAGAGCCTGAGAGCCCAGGCCACAGAGAGTCCAAGCGATCATTGCCATCCCAACAGCGATTCGGATTCGCCGTGGGTGCCGAGTTCCCCGGGTGTCTTCAGTTCGTTTTTGTCTCATCATTTGGTGATACTAGGACTTATTCTCATTACGTCAAGACGCTAACGAGACCCAATCTCATTTATTTTCAGAAGCAAGGCTATCCATCAACTCGCTTACTATCAATCACCCCTGCCTTCCAGAGCGACGGCAATGGTAATAGAATCCTTGTTTACATCGGGGCCAACGTATAGAATCCGAGGAAATGGTCGTGTGCTAGTTGAGTTCGTTATTCATCAATGGTGCCTGCGGAACTAACCCCGCAGAGCCACCGTGAAAATAAGTGAGCGATGCATGTTTTGAACACCCATCCTCAACGTCTCACGGATTGACTTCATGAGATCGCACCGCCACATGAGAAACCCGTTGGAAAGCTGCTTGGACGGCTCCACAGTGAGAGCCATAGTACTCCTGGCCGGATTGACGATATCGAATGAAACACCTTAAGGCACTCGCCATCTTCTTCCTGAGCTTCGCTGTGGATTCGTATGCGCAGGATGAGGCGCTGTCGGACGGTAAAGTTCACGGTTACTTTATGAGCCCTGCCGGACTGGCGACAAATCACGGCACGATCGAGAGTCCGTGGGACATCAAGTCGGCGCTTGAAACTCAGGAGATTCCCGCTGGGGCAACGCTCTACGCACTGCCTGGGGTTTACCCCCGGAATGCGGGCGTGGGTGCCAACGTTTACGCGATCAAGCACTGCGGAATCGTCATCAAGCCGTTCGAGTCTCATTTTGACGATCCTTACACGGTGGTAGTGGAGGCTGGGATTCAATTTGCTGCTGGCTCGAACGACAACGTGATCGAGAACATCATGGTGACGAATCCGACGAAGTTGCCATTTGCTGAACCGACTGCTGCCGGATCTCCCTACCCGGGACACCCCGCGCCCGAGCCCGGGGGCTGGGGCTATTGGGCGGCGGGTGGCACATTTACCAGCGCAACCAATAGCGGAAATTCCTTCAGGTATTGTGTGGCGAGCGGTGGGGCTGGTGGGTTCTCGGCGTTTCAGTCAAGATCACTGACGATCGAAGGATGCATCGCCTTTGGCGTTGGTTGGGAAGCGGTGGATCGTCGACACGGGCATTGTTACTACCTTCAGAATCCCAGCAACGCACCGGGCGATCGCAACTTTTTCACCAGCAACATCGGGTCAACATCGCAGGATCGGTTGCCAAATGCTGACGGCAGACTCGCATTCTGCTTTTTTTCCACGAAGCCAAACATGCAAAATTGGGCCGTGACCAAGTCGTATGCAAAGGGGTCGATCTTGTGTCAGTCGGAGCGAGCGATTGCGCAGAATATGCTCTACTCGGATATCGTTGGTGAGGCAGCGCGAATAGGCACGGCACAGGGAGCGAACGGTGGGGACAACGCTGCCTGGGGGAGGCCCTCGCGCGCGGACACCGGAATTACGCTTCGCGATATTCTCTATGTGAATGGGCGGAAAGTCGCGGACAACTGCAACATCACCGATCTGACCCAGTCGAACATCCGCCAGGTAAAGACCCGGGCTGCGTGGTACGTAACGCAGATGGACCAGCCGGACGCTTTTTCGTTCACAGAGTCTGGAACGCATCTGGATGCGGTGGCGGGTAAAGTAAGGGACGAATATCGGGTTCACGTAATGCCGAACGATCCGAAACAGGCTCACGTTTACATCGTTGATTTCGACAACGACGGCAAAGTCGACGTCGATCTCGCGACTCACGGATTTGCTGGAACCACGGATTCCTTTGCTTCGTTCCACTACAAGACACCGGGGAAGGTGGCTTCGACCGGCGATTTGATCGGCGGAACTGTTATCGCCTTTACCATCGTTGAGACCAATCCGGTGACGTCGCTACTGGATTCGACCGAGGCCTACATCGTGCGTCTCAAGTGATCAGCGCATTTGGCGCATTTGGGCATTTGGGCACTTGGTGAAATGAATCGCATTCGCATTGAATAGGATCGCAGGGTACTCCGTCCAACCCCCCATGATGATGGTCTATCGCTGCTTGCATGTGTTGTTGAAGAATGGCTCTCGTTCTGGCTCGTTTTTGGTTGCGATTGCGGCTGCCGCGCTGCTCGGTGCCTGCGGCGACGCTGCGAAGGAGGAACCTATAGCCGAGGTCGATCGCGCAGTGCCTGACTCGAGCGAAGCTGTTGATGGAGAAGTAGATGAGGAGCATGAGGTCACGGGCGTCGATACGGACGTCGATGACCCGATCGACCTCCAGAACAGCGCCGAGGCTTTGACTGAAGAAGGGATGCAGGCCTCGGTCACGGATCCCAGGCCGGTTCCAGTGGAGGAAACTCCGACCTCCGAAGTCGAGGAAATTGTCGATGCCCCGGAGGAACCAGTTGAGCCGCTTCCTGAAGCACAAGTTGTGCACAGCGTGGAGGTCGTCGAGAACGCGGATGTTGAACCAGATGCCGTTGACGTCTATTACGACGATCTTGCCCCGTATGGTGAGTGGCTGGAAACCGATGTGTATGGAAGCGTCTGGCAGCCTGCCGGCATCGGGAATGAGAGCAGCAATTGGAGGCCGTACAGCGATGGTGCCTGGGTGGACTCTGATGAAGGTTGGGAGTGGCGGTCGAATGAACCGTTCGGCGAGATTTGTTACCACTATGGGAGGTGGGTCCTGTTGGCGGATTGTGGTTGGGTCTGGGTGCCGGGCTTTGACTGGGCACCAGCATGGGTCGCCTGGCGTGCTGCCGATGGCATTGCGGGCTGGGCTCCGTTGCCTCCGGAATACGGCATCTCGTATGTCGATACAGGTAGCAGCAATG
>JAQCER010000352.1 GCA_027618625.1 Verrucomicrobiota bacterium | reverse complement strand
AGTTCAGTGGGGGGAGGGAAGTCGCATCTAGGCTCTGTGGCATTCGAGTTGATCCCGCCGGAAACGCGCACGATTTTTACCGATGTGGTAGCAGGGGATCTGGCACAGGAATGGCGAAAGATGATCGGGCCGATCCCAGGGGCGAAGGAACTGAGCTTCCGGGCGGAAATCGGGCGCAGCAGTGATCCGATCGATGTCCAGATCGAGGGGCAGACCTTCGAGGTTTTAAAAGAGGTCTCGCTCAAGCTGCAGGCGCATCTGGCACAGTTCGAAGGCGTGTTTGACATCCGCGACAATTTTGAAGACGGGAAGCAGGAGATCAAATTGAAGATCAAGCCCGAAGGGCAGCAAGTCGGGTTAAGTATGGATACTCTGGCGCGGCAGACGCGGCAGGCATTCTTCGGTGCGGAAGCGCAACGGATCCAGCGCAACCGCGAAGACGTGAGGGTGATGGTGCGTTATCCGCAGGAAGAACGGTCATCGATCGCCAACTTGCAGAACATGCGCATCCGGGCTGGGGCAGGGGGAGCTGCTGTGCCATTCGGCGATGTGGCAGAGGCTGACATGGGGCGCAGTTTTTCGACCATTCAGCGTATCGATCGCAACCGCACCATTGCCGTGCTGGCGGACATCGACAAAGAGAACGTCGACATGGTGGCGATCAATGATTCGATCACCAAGTTCATGGAGGAGACGCTGATCGACTATCCGGGCGTTCGGTTCCAGTTCGCAGGTGAGGCCAAAGAGCAGCGTGACACCTTCCAGAGTCTCTCGGTCGGTGTAGTGATCCTGTTTTTCGTCCTCTATGGACTGTTGGCGATTCCGTTTAAATCCTACCTGCAGCCTCTCGTGGTGATGGCGATCATGCCGTTTGGAATCATTGGTGCATTGTTAGGGCACATGTTGATGGACAGTCCGATCAGTACCATCAGTGTCTGGGGAGTCCTGGCGCTGATGGGAGTGGTGGTGAACGACAGTCTGATGATGGTCGATTACATCAACCGTCAGCGCAGGAAGGTCGGCATGGATCTCATGGAAGCCGCCTGTGCTGCTGGAGTGGCCAGATTTCGCCCCATCATCTTGACCTCATTGACCACATTCTTCGGGTTGGCGCCTTTAATCTGGGAAAAGAGTACGCAGGCCCAGTTCCTGATTCCCATGGCGATTTCCCTTGGGTTTGGGATCCTGTTCGCGACCGTGATCACCCTGTTCCTCACGCCCGTGAGCTACGTCATTCTCGAAGACCTGCGCCGCTTTTGCCGGTGGTTATTCAACACGGCACCACCAGAGCCAGAGGACGACGATGATGAGGATACGCCTCAGTCATCAGTCGCCAGGGTGGACTAATCTAATCCACATCGATCTGGCGCCTCACGGCGCGTAGAACGTCGCTCGTAGGGAGGCGCAGCTGCTTTGCCGCCCGAATGGAGGCCAGCACCTGTGCTCTCGAGAGCGGGTCATCGCTCCCTTCGTCCATAATGGTATCGGTGGCCAGGGCGCAATCTCCGAATCTCAGTGCTGAAATCACCGCTTTCTCGCTCTGCGACGGAACTGTCTGGCGTGGACTAGCTTTCAAGAATGGTTTCATCATCTCTTTTTTTTCTTGTTTCTCACCAATCTACGTCCGGACGGCTCCAGTGCGGGTTGATTCCGGTGACGAATTCGCCACATTTCTGCAAAAGTCTGCAGAATTGGGATCCCGGCGACATTTCGGCGACATTTTCAGCGGCGGAAACCGCCTCGACCCCTGTGAAATTTCCTTTGATTTCCAATTCCACCTGACTTATGCATACCGCCCCTCAACACGGGACTCCACCCTTTAGAGAGCAACTAGCGTGCCATGAACATCATCCAGAAGATCGAGAAAGAGCAAATGAAGGAATCCTTCGCCCCCTTTAACGTGGGCGATCAGGTGAAGGTGCACACACGTGTTGTGGAGGGAGGTAAAGAGCGTATCCAGATTTTCGCGGGAATCGTCCTCGGCAAGAAGGGGAGTGGCTTAAGCCAGAGCTTTACTGTCCGCAAAATTTCCTACGGAGAAGGCGTTGAGCGCGTGTTTCCCATTCACTCGCCGAAAGTGGCCAAAATTGAGGTCACTCAGCGTGGCAAAGTGCGCCGCGCGCGTCTGCACTACTTGCGCGATCGTGTGGGCAAGCGTGCCACCACGGTAAAATTAGCAAGCGATCAGAGTGGATTGGTGTTGAGCACTGGCGGGCGCCGCAAGAAGCGTGCAGATGCCGCCGCCGCACTCGTCGTTCCTGAAGAAGGCACGTCTCAGATGGATGACGACACCGCCGTAGTCGCAGACGTAGCGCCAGACGCTCCAGCTGCTAAAGAGGAATAACGCAGATCTGCGGCACTAGCCTCAGCCGGATCAGGCTCGCCTGGCCCTTCGCCTCGCGAATGGTCGGGTGCGCGAACCCCGGTTGCGGATATTCGTTCGCCAGTTCGATCAGCACGTTGGTAGAGTCGCTCGACTGAACGAACCCAGCCATCGCATTTCCACACCCGCCTGCACCGCAGCCTCTTCTCGATCGTGTGGTCATGGGACTTCGTTGGCTGAAGCCCACCTTCGAGACAGGGTATTGACACTGGTTTACCGTGCCATTTTTCAATGGCAGTTGCCTGTTCGCCAATTTTCAATTTCAACGGAATCAGCCGAGTCTTCGTCCGAAAGTCCTGTGCCCGAAACGTGGATTCATTCGAGAATCTGGCATTGCTTGTAAATGCAATGAGACTCTGTAAAGTCCAACTTTCGATGACGACGATGCCTGTCCCAGCTCCAGACCGAATCCGGCTACGGAGGGAATTCAATGCTACGGCGATGGTCGGTGAGGTTACGGCGTTGATCTCTACGGAATGGACGCGGCATTTTGTGACCCAGAACTACGAGGGCGACTGGAGCGTGATTCCACTTCGCGGGCCGCGTGGGCAACACATCCGGTGATGATGATTTATTCGGATCCGACGTGCCAGGAATTCGAGGACACACCGTTTCTGGGATGCTGCCCGGAAATCCAGAGGGCGCTCTGTACCTTTCGGTGCCCTCTCTTGGCAGTGCGACTGATGCGGCTGGGGCCGGGCTCGGTAATCCGCGAACACTCGGACCATGACCTGGATTTCGAGCAAGGAACGGTGCGACTGCACATTCCGCTATATAGACGCGAGCGCTCCGAATGCGGAGGCAATCAAGAACGGGCGTGGATTGGTGTTGAAGGGAAAATTCGTGAAGCTGCACAAGGCGGGCGACTTCATTCGACCTGATCAGCCAACGCATCGCTGCCTCGAACTACCATTGCTCCTGCGACTTCATTCGACCTGATCAGCCAACGCATCGCTGCTCGTGCCCGAGTCGGCAATTCCCGTGCAAGCATTGTCTGGGATTGATGTATGCCTTTGTTCAGGGCAAGGCTTTCACCGTCGCCGATGTTCCCGATGACCTGGCTGGGAAGCGGGAGAAACTGCAGGAACGGGCGGTTAACAAGAAAGCTGCAGCCAGCACACCGAAGAAGGTCGACAAGTCAGCCCTGGCAAAGAAGATCAACGCCCAACTGGCCGGCGTGGATCTGCTGGAGAAGCTGACGAATGACCTTATCCGCAGCGGCATGGGGAACATGAATGCAAAGGTAGCGTCACAGATCGAAACCCAGGCAAAGCAACTGGGCAATGCCTACCTGCCCGGAGCCCAGAGCGCACTTCACCGCTACACGAAGCTGTTCTCCAATCGCGACGGAAGGTTCGATGCCGAGCTTTCAGCAACCCAGCGGGAAGCGGTCTACTCGGAGGCGCTTGACCAGCTCACACGCCTGCACGCGTTGATCAAGCAGGGTCGGGCCTATCTCAGTGCCCGCCTGGATGATCCGGAGTTGAAACCGGAAACCGGGTCAGCGATCGCGGCATGGCTCGGGCATGCCTGGCAGCTCGCAGAATTGCGCGAGGCCGGTCTGATGCAGCCCAACGTGGAACTGGCGCAACTCGCCTTCAATACCTACGACGATGTTGCCCGCGCCGAACACGTCGACACTGGGATTTGGATGAACCTGGCTACGGGCGAGATCCAGCAGACGCAGACGTTTCGCCCTTACAAGGCCGCCAAATTCATCAAGAGCGACGACAGTTTCTTCCAGATCGCGCAGGTTCCTGAGTTGTTCGTCTATCCTGGCGATCGCAATCCGCGCATCCGCTGGGAGGCGATGACGCCGAGGCCTGCTACGAAGAAAGATTTTTCAGCTATTCGCGAGCATGGCAGCGGCGACTTCGCCAGCCTCATCAAGGAAATCAAAAACCAACTGAAGGCACCTCTGGCGGACAAGTGCCCGGTTGCCGCACTCAACTTCGCCCGCATCGGATCGGTGGGGCAAGGTGATGCTGCCGTGCTCGTCGCCGAAGATGCCAAGGGCGAGCGCCTCGTCCTCACCGACACCCGGCAGTTTGAAGAGCCGGACTGCTGTCACTTGCTCCACCTGTTGCCGCCCAAGCTGCTCAAGGGTCAGACGCTCGTTGCACGGTTCCACCACGACCTCGATGCGCGCACCCTGCGAATCAAGCCACTCAGCATCGTCGCCGCCGATGAAATCGTCCGCCTCACCTACTGAGTCAGAAGGCCCACAAAAACCGAACACCAGCAAACCAATCCCGATCTATGAGTATCGCCGTTCTTACCCAGGTTGCCGATGAAGCCCGTCGGCTCGCCATCGCTGGCAGCCAGCTCGCCAAGGGCGACTTTCGCCTGCAGAAACTCGTTCCCCCGCTGCAGTCTGCGGGAATGAAGGCGCCGGTCTTTGCCAAGGTGGCCGAATGTGCCGAGGCCGTCATTGCGGCATCCGAAAAGGAGTCGGCCACTGCCCTTCTGGAGCTCAGCACCCTCGTAGGAGCGGTTCTCTATACTCAGGGAACTACCGGTGCTGAGGGCAAAATTGAGGATCTGAAAAACAAGGATCTCGGCATCCACAGCACCAAGGCAACGGCCCGCGTGCTCG
>JAQCER010000351.1 GCA_027618625.1 Verrucomicrobiota bacterium | reverse complement strand
CCGTATCGTTGGGGATACCAGGGGTAAATATCACCCCCACGGTGACCAGGCGATCTACCCGACGCTCGTGAACATGGCGCAGCCATGGACGATGCGGGATATCCTCGTCGATGGTCAGGGTAACTTTGGATCTGTCGAAGGTGACCCTCCGGCAGCAATGCGTTATACCGAGGCGCGTCTGACGCACCTGGGTGTATCCCTGATGCAGGACATGGACAAAGACACTGTCGACTTTGTCCCGAACTATGACGAGACCAATCGAGAGCCCACGGTTCTCCCCGCTGCCTTTCCTAACCTGCTGGTCAACGGTGGCACAGGTATCGCCGTCGGTATGGCGACGAACATTCCGCCGCACAATCTGGTGGAAGTCATCGAAGCGATTTGCCGGCAGATTGACGATCCACAGATCACGATCGAAGAAATCGGCCTCATCATCAAAGGGCCAGACTTTCCTACCGGTTGTACCATCCTCGGATACAATGGCATCAAGCTGTACCAGAAAACGGGTCGCGGCGGCATGCGGGTGCGGGGAACTGCGTCCATCGAGGAAATGACAGGAAATCGTGAGCAAATCATCATCACCGAGATTCCTTACAACGTGAACCGTGCAACCTTGTGCGAACGAATCGGCGAGCTGGCAACCACCAAGGTGCTGCCCGAGATTTCCGGCGTGCGTGACGAGTCTGACGAAAACACCCGGGTCGTCATCGATCTGAAGCGTGAAGCTCGCTCGCAGGTCGTGCTCAACTCGCTTTACAAGCATACGGCGCTCGAAAGTTCTTTCTCCGTGAACATGCTGGCGATTGATAATCGCCGGCCGAAGCTTCTTAATATCAAGGAAGCCCTGACCTGCTACATCGAGCACCGTCGGCAGGTGATTCTGCGTCGCACCCGCTACCTTCTTGGCGAAGCAGAGCGCCGCGCGGAGCGGCTCGAAGCGCTGCTGCTGGCGCTCGGTCGGATCGATGATTTTATCGACATGATCCGGAATTCTGCTTCACGTGAGGAAGCAAAGGAGAAGCTCAAGGCTTACAAGTTCACCAACGAGGCCGCCGAGGCGCTCGGAATTTTGATCCGTGGGCAGGCCAGCATTGTCGGCGACAGCTACGTCTTCACCGATGTGCAGGTGAACCACATTCTGGAGTTGAGGCTCTATCAGTTGACCGCCCTTGAGCGCGACAAGATAAAGGCCGACTACGACGGGATTCTCGACGAGATCAAAGACCTGCTCGATATCCTTGCCAAGGAATCACGCGTTCTGCAGATCATCAAAGACGAACTCAATGAGATCAAAGAGAAGCACGGCACGCCGCGACTGACACGTATTGAAGCGGACCCAGGCGAGATGAACGTCGTCGATTTCATCGCCAATGATGCGATGGTCGTCACCCTCACCCATCGAGGCTACATCAAGCGAACGAATGTGGCGGAGTACCGTGCCCAACGCCGGGGTGGTAAAGGCCTTCGCGGAATGGCGACACGTGACACGGATGAAGGTGAAGAGGAGGATTTCGTAGAGCATCTCTTCACTGCTCAGGCGCACGACTACCTTTTGTTCTTCACGAACACAGGACGGGTCTATGTCGAGCGGGTATTTCAGGTGCCCGAAATGCCGCGCACTTCTCGTGGTCGCTCGATCAAGAATTTGCTGGATCTTCAGCCTGATGAGAAAATCGCAGCGACACTGCGGATTGTCGGTGAGGGAGAGAATGACCGAGGCAATACCTTCACAGACGACTACTTCATCTTCTTCGCAACACGCTCCGGCCGAGTGAAGCGGACATGCCTTTCCGAGTTCCGTAACTACCGTGCCGGTGGTATCAAAGCGATCAACATTGAGGAAGGCAACGAACTCATCGAAGTCAAACTGACCAATGGTGACAACGATATATGCCTGATCACAAGCAACGGTTACTCGGTGCGATTCAATGAGAACGCCACTCGCTCTATGGGCCGCTCTTCCCGCGGCGTTACGGGTGTCCGGCCACGCGAGGGCGACTACCTTGTCGCGCTGGTTGTTGTCGACGAGTCAGCGCAGCTTCTTGTTGCATCAGAGCGCGGGCTCGGCAAGCGGACCAGCTTCGCCGAGTATCCGACCAAAGGGCGTGGAGGCAAGGGAATGATCACGATGAAGGTCACGGCGAAGACTGGCAAAGTGATTAGTGCTGTTGCTGTGACGGATGAGGATGAGCTGATGCTGATGACCAACAGCGGTCAGAGCGTCAGGATTGCCGTGGCTGAGATCCGGGAGACTGGTCGCAATGCCCAGGGCGTCCGGCTCATCAATCTCGCAGATGGCGAACAGCTGCAGGATCTGGCAAGAGTGCCCAAAGAGGAGATCCCCGAGGATGAATCCGAACCCGCTGAAGGAATAGAGACTTACGCAGAAGCCGATACTGAAAGCGGCGATGGAACTGAACTGACCGATACGTCAGACCCAGACTTGTCGGAAGAAGAGGAATAATCCGTTCGTCGACGAGCCGTTCGTCGTTTCTTACTGCTATCGTAGCGCCCCCAAGACTCAGGCGGTGAGGCATTTGCCTTCGCTTCGAGCTTTTTTGCTGTTTTTCCAGCATAACTGCCAACGTGATGCAAAATGGCTAAAGTTCGGGCATTGACATGGGCTTCTAGTGCACTATTTTTAGCATCTATGGAGGCCATCGAATCCAGTAATTTGTCCCGACGGGAACGTCAGATCATGGATGTGATTTTCCGACTGGGAGAGGCGTCGGCGGCGGATGTGCAGGAGGAATTGCCCAATCCACCCAGCTATTCGGCAGTGCGGGCGTTGCTCGCAATCCTTGTCGATAAGGGATGCCTGAAGCATGAGAAAGTCCGGCGGCGGTACATCTATCGTCCCACCGTAAATCCCGACCGGGCGAAGCGATCAGCAGTGAAGAGTCTGCTGTCGACGTTCTACAATGATTCGGCAGAACGGCTGGTTGCCTCGTTGCTGGATCCTAAAGACTTCAAGCTATCGCCACAGGAGATCGATAGAATTCGAAAATTGATCGATGACTGCGAGGAACAACAGGCAGAGCAGTAGTCGCTGTGAGAGTAAATCTAAAGCCGCACCTAGACGATGCCCTTTGACTTTGATCATCCAATTCTGTCACTGATGCAGCCGCTCATTGAAAATTGGCTGATCCGGAGCATTGGTATCTCGGTGTTAGCGGTTTTTGGGCTCCGGTTTTTGAACCAAGATGGGGCATCCACTGCCCGGAGCCGATTCCTTTTTGCTGCGCTGGTGATGCTCCTCCTGTTGCCTCTGTTCGTATGCGCGCCCTCCGCACGGGTGACAGTGGAGATGCCATGGGTTGCATCCGCGTCTGTTCCTGCCGAAGGGCGCACTTCTGGCAGTGTTGTGTTTTCGCTGCTTTTTTTCGCTTGGGGAATCGGATGTTGTCTATGGGCAGGAATGTTAGCCACCGGACTGTTGCAACTGCGCCGACAGTTGGCGCATGCAAAATCGCTGGATAGCGATGCTGCATGGAGCATCCTGGTCGCGGAATGCATCACTGCCGTTGGATTGCGAAGGCGGCCCCGACTGGTCATGACACCTTCCCGCGCCATGCCCTGTGCAGTAGGAATCCTGCGGCCCACGATCGTGCTACCTGAAAGCGCGCTGGATTGGGATTCGGAGCGCCGACGGATGGTATTGCTGCACGAGATGGGACACATGAAGCGGGGCGACCTCTGGCTGCAATGGGTCGCCCTGGGAGTGCGGGGAATGTACTGGTTCAATCCGCTGGTGAAGTCACTGCATCAGGCGCTGCTCATTCACCGTGAGGAAGCCTGTGACGCCTTGGTGGTCGCCTCCGGCACCCGACCAAGTATCTACGCCAGGCACCTGCTCGAAATTGCATCGACCCATCAGCAGGCATCGTCACTCTCCCCGGCACTCGCCATGGCAACAAACGACCATCCTGCGGCCTTGCTGGAACAACGGATCCGTCGGTTGCTAAGTGGGAATCGTCAGATCAAGCCATCGCCAGGAACACGCTGGATGGCCGCCGCATTCGTGACATCATGCTGCGTGCTCGCGCTTGCGATCACCCTTGTCGTCCCTGCCGCCCTCCACTCCACTCATGCTCCGGAAACAGCTCCCTGGTCCGGCGATGAAATCCAGCTTCGCTGGAGTGCGGATCCTTTTCCCGCGGAGTGATGCATCGAAGAAGTGGATCGCACACCCGATCAATCTGAATCGCGGAGACGATTCCAGCGCTTTTTAGACTTAAGTTCTGGATTCCAGAAGCCGCCAGCGGATGATTTTCACGGGCACTTTGAACCATCTGTCATCAGTGTTGCGGGCGTCGACTTCGATTACTTTTCCGGCGGCGGGGCTGGCGTGGATCCAGTGGTGGTCGCCGAGGTAACAGATGGCGTGGACGCCGTTCGCGGTGATGGCGAAATCGCCCGGCAGAATGGTGGAATGATCGGCGCTGATGATGCTGTCCGCTTCAAACAGTTGCAAAGTATTGTTCCGATACCCTCCGCCCAAAGCGTCGGCACTGGAGTCGTGCCACCAGTGGTCAACCGCTACGATCGCAAGGTTTCCATTCAGGTGGGTGATCGCCTGTTTGAACGCGGCGCCGCGCAGTGTATTTCTGGGCAGGCCACTGCAGTCGATACCGCGTCGGTTCTCACCGCCCCAGGCGTAGGGGACCACTAAGGTGATCGCGAAGTTCGTCAGTGATGCGTTTGCGCATGTCGGCGGTGTCCACTTGCCGATTGCGAGTAGCCAGCACTGCGATCCCGAGGAGCAATGTCAAGGTCGCCAAGAATGCAAGAATGCGGGGGTGGTGACGAAGGGCAACCGCTGCAGCAACTGCTGTGAGAGCGCCACTCCCGAGGAGACCAGCGCGGACTCCGCCGGATACTATCGGCATCCACAAGAGGATGCCAACATTCACCGCGCCGGCGATTGCAAGCACAGTGAAGTTACGGGTGGATAGAAGGCGGCGAGCAAGGCCGGGAGAATCG
>JAQCER010000350.1 GCA_027618625.1 Verrucomicrobiota bacterium | reverse complement strand
CCGAGAATGCCTTCGCTCTGCGCGAATTCGCGCGCCGGATTTCTCCCGCAGAAATAGAGATCGAGATCGCCGTCGAGATCGGCATCGGCGGCGGCGACTGAATGCAGGTTCGCTTCGGCGCGGACTTCGGCCTTCTTGGTGAAGCGGGCTTTGCCGTCGTTTTCCATCAGCATATAGTACCAGCCCTGCGCGAGCACGAGATCCTGATCGCCGTCGTTGTCGAGGTCCACAAACAGCGCGGCACGGGTCACTTCCATCCAGTCAGTGCCGGATTCCGCAGAGAAGTCACGCAGGGTGCCGTCGGCATTGCGGAGGTAGAGTTTATCGGGCAGGCCGCCCTGCTGGCAGACGTAGAGGTCGTCGAGCCCGTCGCCGTCGGCATCGCCCAGTGCGAGACCTTCGAGACCGTTCACATCATTGCCGAAATCGCCCTGAAGCCGCGGCCGCCAGTGATCGATGCCGCGCAGCAACTGCACGCGGAACGACTCCACGCCACGAAAGGCGGCAGGCGTCACGTCTTCATAGCGCAGCCCGCCGGCCAGCGGCAGGATCTCTTCGTAGCTGAGCACTTCGAGCGAACGCAGCGCCGGCGCTGCCCCGCCGGACCACTCGCAGCGCCAGTGCGCATTCTGCTGCACGGTGCCGGTTTTTCCGGCACCGTTGACCATGACGAGCACTTCGGTGGTGAAGGCGCCGTCTTTCTCCGCCGGAGGGGTGACGCGGAATGTCTTCAACTTCACGGCGAGTTCGGCCTTCGCGGCATAAGGCTCGCGCAGCGACGCCATGGCTTCAGCGGCTGGCGTTTCCTTCGCATCCGCTTTGGCCCGCCAGACCTCCACGCTTTTGTCGGCAAATACCTTTCCGCGCTGCGCGGGACGCCAGCGCTGCGTGCGGAACTCCGGCAGCTTCCCTTTTTTCGCCGCCGGGTCTGCTGCCGTGGCGATGAGTTTCTTCAAGACCGCCTGCGCCGCATCGCTGGCCTCCTCGGACTCCCAGCCAACGTCTGCGGCGGCATCGGTGAGCTTCAGCAGCGGCTCCAGCTCGGGATAGGAGATCTCCGCGAAGGCGCACGGGATGAACAGGAGGGAACAGATCAGCACCGGGTTGCGTGAACCCGTCGTCCTGGGCCTCTGCGGACTCTGTTTCCTCCGGTTCAGACTCATGACGGCGGTTGGGTCAATGGTAAGCCCCGCAGGAATCGCGGACGACCAGTCGTGGCGTGACGGTGATGTGCCGGGCGGGCAGGGTGGGATCGGTGAGTCGTTCGATCATGGCCCGGAAGGCGCAAACGGCGATCTCGCGGCATGGCTGGTGGATGGTGGTGAGTGCGGGAGAGGCGAGCGTGGCAAAGCCGCCATCGTCGAAGCCGACGACGCGGATCTGCCGCGGGACTTCGATGCGGCGCCGGGACAGACCTTGCAGGAGCAGCGTGGCCGTGTGGTCATTGGTAGCGACAAGGGCGTCGGGCCCGGCTTTGAGCAACCGCCGGATGAATGCGGGATCGCCGGCATCGCCTTCAAACACCTGATCCCGACTCCACGGTATCCCGTGATCGTCCATGGCGGCGCGCAGCCCCGCGATGCGTCCTGCGGCGGAGGGGGCGGAGTGGGGCGGATGGACAAAGCAAAGAGAGCGACAGCCCAGCTTGATGAGATGCTCCCCCAGCATGTAACCGCCGGCGACGTTGTCCACGCCCGCGAGGTCAAAGCCGCTGCGTTGTGGAAACGGCAGGAAGTCCCTGTCGAGTAGCACGACAGGGATGCCGGCATCGTGCAGCATCTCCGCCATGCGCTTGTTGGCTTCGGCGTGGCCTTCCATGAGTTCGGAGGGGGTGAAGAAGACGCCGTCCACGCGGCTTTGGACGAACTGCCGGCAGAGACTCTCCCCATGCGTCAGGCTGACATCGGCCTCCAGTCGCGGCTGGCCGGAGCCGCCCCAGACAAATTCGAATCCGCCGACCCGGGCCATGGTGGCGATCTCTCCGGCAATCTTCTGGAAGAATTCCGTGTTCCGCAGGTCGGGGATGAGAAGCGCCAGCGTGCGGGTGCCGGAACGCGGGCCGTTGCTCCCCCCCGAGGCGAAGGTGCCCGAGCCGGCGCGGCGGTGCACGAGTCCCTCGGCCTCCAGCGTACGGAGGGCCCGGGCGACGGTGGGACGCGACGCGCCGAACTTTTTCACCAACTGCGACTCGCGCGGCATCCGGCTTCCGGCGCTGTATTTCCCTGTGATGATCGCAGCGCGCAAGCACTGGGAGATCTCAGCATGTTTGTGGCCGGGAGCGCCGGACTTGTCGGACTGGTTCACGTTAAAACACTCCGGCAGGACCTGGATTTGCCAAAATTGGCTGGGAGCGCCGCCCGCAGGCGTGTCGGACCGGTTCATTTTACAGGCTCACGATCTGTCATGACAGGAATCTTACGGAATCAGCGAGTATTTCTTGGCGGGAATTCCGGCGCCTGATACAAGGATCCTTGGAGCACATTTTCAAACCTCAATTCTGTTCACCATGAAAAAAACCGCACTTTCCCTCATCACCGTCTTTGGTCTCACTTCGCTCGCCACGCCTGCGCGGGCCGCACTGGTGGGCTATTACAACTTCGACAACAGCGCCAACCCGTTTGAAGACAGCAGCGGCAACGCCAATCATATTACAGGCTCCATCGGCACCGCCCCCACCTGGGGATCGGCCGTTGGATACAACGGCAGTGGCGCCCACGATTACGCCGGCGGCGGCCTCTCCGCGCCGGTTAACGTGAACGCGGGCGTGATGCCGCAAATGACATGGGGCGCGTGGGTGCGGACGGACACGCTCGTGGCCGGCAATTATCAGGTGCTGTCGCACGAAAATGGCGGATGGGATCGCACGCTGGGTCTGAGCGACCGGCCCGGCTCGCCGGTTCAGTACACCGCATTTACCGGCAGCGGGGCCACCGGTTCGGCGGCAGCGGTAAGTACGACAGCATGGAGCTTCATCGCGACGAGTCACAACCAGAACACAGGGCAGATTACGTTGTACGTAGACCTTGATGCGTCCTCGACAGGCGATGCCCTGTTAGAGTTCACCACAGCGGGGACCTTTGGCGACGGCAACACCACCACCACCATCGGCGCCTTCCCGAGTGGCAACGAAGCATGGGACGGCGCGATTGATCAGGTGTTCATCTTTGACGAAGAGTTGAGCAGTGCGCAGCTCACCCAGTTTCGGAACCAGGGATTTGTGATTCCCGAGCCGTCCTCGGCCCTGCTCGCAGGGATGGCCCTCGCGCTCCTGCACCGCCGCCGCCGGTAGATTCTCGGGGGAGAGGCGAGCAGCCCTCAACTTCGGTCTTCTCTCCGCGGTCGCGGGATTGGCTTTTGGGGGATCAAAAAGCCGCAACCGAGATAACAGTATGGCCACCTCCCCCACTCGAAATAGCACCATCCGGTCTCTGCGGATCATCGCGGCAGTCGTCGCAACGTGGTTCTTCGCAGGATTCCCGGCACGCGCGGACCTCATTGCCTTTTTCGATTTCGACAACCCGGCGAATCCCAATGCCGATCTGAGCGGCAAGGGCAATCACATCACGGGCAACGCGGGCACCAATCCCGTGTGGGGCGCGGCGACGGGTTTTGAGAACTCCGGAGCCTACGATTTTTCCGGCGGCGGCCTCGTTGTGCCGATTGACGTGAGCCCGAGCGTGATGCCGCAAATGACCTGGGGCGCGTGGGTGCGGACGGATACGCTCACCAACGGCAATTATCAAGTGCTGGGGCACGACAATGGCGGATGGGATCGCACGCTGGGTCTGAGCAACCGGCCCGGCTCGCCGGTCCGCTTCACCGCATTTACCGGCAGCGGGTCCACTGGTCCGGTGGCAGGTGCACCCGTAAGTACGACAGCATGGAGCTTCATCGCGACGAGTCACGACCAGGCAACAGGGCAGATGACGTTGTACGTAGACCTTGATGCGTCCACGACAGGCGATGCCCTGTTACAGTTCACCACGACGGGGACTAGCTTTGGCGCCGGCTCCAACACCTTCGCCATCGGCGCCCTCAGCCCGAATGGCAACGAAGCATGGGACGGCGCCATCGACAACGTCTTCCTCTACAATGAAGTCCTCTCCAATGCAGCGGTGACGGCGTTTCGGAATGCCGGCGGCATCCAGCAGTTGCCGAAGATCAGCTCGTTCACGGCAGTGCCGGGACATATCACCGCCGGGCAGAGCACGACGCTGTCGTGGAATACGTCGCGCGCCGACACGGTGAGCATCACGCCGGGAGTGCCGCTCATCAGCGGCGCCACGGGCAGCGTCAGCGTGAGCCCGGCGGCCACGACGACTTTTACCCTGACGGCAACGAACAGCCTCGGCTCGGTGACGGCGGAGGTTGACGTCGCTGTGAACGAAACCGTGCTGCCGCCGCGCCTCACCGAGTTCATGGCTGCGAACGGCGGCAGCCTACAGGACGGCGACGGCAATTCCTCCGACTGGATCGAAGTCTGGAATCCCAATCCGTTCGCCATCGATCTCGGCGGCTACGCGCTGCGGGACAGCACCACGACGTGGGTCTTTCCCAATGTGCAGCTGCCTGCGCAGGGCTGGCTGATTGTGTTCGCGTCGGGCCAAACTACGCCGAACTACACGGATGCCGGCGGGTTTCTCCACACCACCTTTCAACTCTCATCGAACGGCGAGACGCTGCAGTTGCTCGCCCCGGACGGCACGACGCTTGTCTCCGAGTTCCTCAATGTGCCGGAGCAGCACACGGACGCGTCGTGGGGTCTCGATCCCAACACGAACACCGCGGGATACTTCAAGCCGGCAACGCCTGGCGCAGCGAACGGCACGGCGCTCGCAGGATTCGTCAAGGACACGAAGTTCGATATTGATCGCGGCTTCTTCGACGCGCCGGTCACGGTGACGATCACCAGCCTGACGCCCGGTGCTTCGATTTCCTACACGACGAACGGCACCGAGCCTACACCGGCGAATGGCGTCATCGTGCCGCC
>JAQCER010000349.1 GCA_027618625.1 Verrucomicrobiota bacterium | reverse complement strand
AATCGGTGAGTTTCGCGATGGTGGGCAGGAGATCAATGGTTCCGACCAATTGATCACACGTTGTGCCAGCTGGAATTCTGCCGGGAGCCCACATGACGCAAGGAACCCGCTGACCACCTTCGAAGGTAGTCCCCTTCCCTGCTCTGAGCGACCCGGCGGAGCCTCCATGATTCTCGAACTGCAGCCATGGCCCGTTGTCCGCGGTGTAGATAACATACGTGTTCTCTGACAACCCGAGTTCCCTCACGGTGTCCATCACACGTCCCACTTCTTTATCGATGTGTTCGATCACACAGGTGTAAGCGCTCTGTGGATCGGGATCGTAAGCATCTTCTGGGACGTAGAGAGGGATGGGCGGCATCGAATGCGGTAAATATACAAAGAACGGTTCGTCCTTGTGCTCCTTGATAAAATCGACCGCATGGTCGGTGTAGCGGCGGGTGACGGTGCGCTGATCGACGGGCAGTTCGATGATATCCTCGTTGTAGATCAGTGGCGCATTCCAATGGGTCAGCGCGGTCGATTGATCCTTCCACAACTCATCAGAAGGAATCCTCGGCTTACCTTTGTTGTCCGGATAGTTCATGTCATTCGAGTAGGGAATGCCGAAGTAGAAATCGAAACCGTTCTGCCGGGGAAGCGTCTCAGGCTGGTGACCGAGGTGCCATTTGCCGAAACAGGCGGTCGCATACCCCTGCGCCTTCAGATGATCGGCAATGGTGTGTTCCGACGGATTGAGCCCTCTCTTCGACGATGGAAACAGGACGTGTTCGTGCATGCCCACCCGCTTTGGATAACATCCCGTCAGTAGTGCGGCTCTCGACGGCGTACAAACTGGCGAGGCAACCATGAAATTGGTGAAACGCCGTCCCTCTGCAGCGATTCGATCAATGTTAGGTGTCTTGATTTTCGTCGAGCCGAAACACCCAAGGTCGCCATACCCCTGATCATCGGCGAAGATGATGATGAAGTTGGGCTTCTCCGCTGCTGCGTTGCCTGAGGCTGCAGCACAACTAAAAATGACGAGTGACAGAAGTTTTCGGAGGTGGAACATGCGGCCGTTTAACAGGATTTCGCCGCGTGTGGGAAACACATTCTTCGCGCACTTCCTCTATCTCCTTCATTTGGGCTCGGCAGAGACAAATGAGCGGTCGGTCAATGTCTTCAGGAATGCCACCAGTGCATGCTTGTCCTCAGCGCTGAGTAGAATCCCCTCATCGGGGTGCTTTGCCAGGTTCGGGTCCAGATTTGGGCTCCGCTTGACTCCTGAACTGTAGTGCTCGACGACCGCTTCCAGAGTGTCGAAGCGGCCATCGTGCATGTAAGGAGCAGTGAGTTCCACATTGCGCAGCGAAGGAATCTTGAACTTCCCCCGATCCGGTTCTTCCCCACTCACCAACAAGCGGCCCGAGTCCCTGGGTGCCAGGTCGAGACCGTTGTCGGCGTATTTGTGACTTGTGAACAGGGTGCCGCCATGGCAGTGAAAACAATCGGCTCCCCTCATCCCACGGGCCGGATCAAATTCGGTCAGGAACAACTCGAGGCCACGTTTTTCCTCGGGCGAAAAAGTATCGAGCTTGCGGACAGCGCGATCGAACTTGGAGTCCTGTGACACCAGAGTCAGGAGGAACTGCTCAAGCGCGAGTGCCAGCTTCGAGGCAGTGATTGCTGCTTCTCCAAACGCCTTACGAAAGCCTTTGCGGTAGGAATCGTCGCTCTCCAGTTTCTTGACCACGTTGTCAAGGGATTCGGCCATTTCGTGGGGGTCTTGCAGCGGCACCAGAACCTGGTCTCGCAACGTAGGTGCGCGGCCGTCCCAGAAGTAATCGGCCGCCCAGGCGAGATTGAACAGCGGCATTGCATTGCGCTTTCCCAGATCACCGTTCGCGCCGATGCTCAATGTTCGCGGGTCTGTGAAAGCGTGCTCCTGGCGGTGACACGATGCACACGACTGTGAGTTGTTTATCGACAGGCGCGGATCGTCGAAGAGCTTTCGCCCAAGCGCTACACCTTCTTCGGTAAGCGGATTGTCCGCTGGCAGATTCACTGCGGGAAAGCGGCGCGTAATGTCGAGTTTGTAGGGAGCGGTTCCCTCTGGCAGCGCCACGGGCACCTGCATGGGCCCGGAGGCAGTCCCGGCTTTGGGCTTGGAATCCTGAAAAATGTCCGCCTTCACTCCGATAACTTCGAAAGCGCTGCGCACGTTCTCCATCATCCTTGGAGAGAGCAGGTCCCCTTCTCGTGAATGGGTTGACAGTCCGTCTTTGTCAAAGTCGACGCCTCGAAGAATGCGATCGGCATGCAGCCGAAGCGCGATTGTTACCGGCGAGCCAGCGGTAAATTTCACCGGAAGCTCCACCGTCATTCCGTCAACAATTCTTGCCAAGTGATAAGAGAACCCGTCCGTCGCGCCATCGGGACGAGCCCGTTTCCCCTCAATGGCCAGATAAATGTAGCCACCCTGCCAACTCCAGTGCAACCCGCAGACGTCCGGATGCAGAGCATCCCCTGCTCGATAAATGTTAGGGTCGGAAGCATCGGCTGCCGCGTCGACTCCCACTCGAAACCGGATCGCCGTGTAGTCACCATCCGGCACACCATCAGCACGCGTTCCAATCCGCGTCCCATTCAGCCCATAGTAGGCATGCCAGTCGCGGGCACCGTCCAGCCAGGATCCATCCGGCCGCTTCAGCGCCAGGCCGGAGACCAACCAGTCGAGCCGGGAAATACTCACTTTTGAACTCTTCGACTCAGCCACACCCGCCATCGGTCGACCTTCGAAACAGGGCGTGATGTCCAGATTGAGATCGCCACCGCGCAAAGCAGGTGCTGACAGAGCAAAGAACACGCCGAGCCACACTGGAATCCGACTCAGCGCCTCCAGCGTGGCCACAGAATTGCTGTAGGAGCGTCTCACAAGGGAAACATAATACTGTTTTCCATATTTATCATACGATTTCCGCGCTACACCCGGGTAACGTGCATCCGCTCGATCGCCGCAGCCACAGTGGATGGAGCACACTCGAATGCCTCCAGCGTCCGACGTGTCATTTCAGCGCCACTTTCGAGTTCGTCATGCACCACGGCGTCAACGCCCAGCTCTTTCAGTTTCCTCACCTCTGGAGGAAATTTCGCCCGAGCCATAATGATAATGTTCGGGTTCAGTTCTCTGGCAAATTTCACGGCCTTCTCGACCACCTCGATCATGGGAAACGAAAACACGATCAGTCGGGCTCGGCCGATTTGAGCCAATTCCAGAGTGAGCGTCTGGTTCACATCACCAAAGATGCACAACTGCGATTTCCGTTTCAATTGTGCCACGGTGTCGACGTTCATTTCGATGATGATGGTGCCGATAGTGGACGCCCTCAGAGCCTCGTTCACTGCCTCCCCAACGGGGGCCATGCCCGCAAATGATTGCGTGATCATTGAGCCCCAGAAGGGTCTCGCTGTGCACATGCCCGGCATCACCATCGCTGCGACTGGTCCGCTTGCGTTGCAGGAAGCGGATGCCTTCCAGTCTCTTTGCGATCGGTCCGGCCATCTTCACCATGATCGGCGTCAGCCCCATGGTAATGGCAGCGCAGAACAGGAGCAACTGATGCTGCTCGCCGGTCAACGCATTTAACTCAACGGCCTTGTCCACCAGCACCAGCGAAAACTCCCCGATGCTGGACACCGCCAGCGCTGCGGTAAGACAGGGCCTGACTGGAAAGCGAAGAAGCTGAGCTGCAACGAATGCGACTGCAGTCTTGGTCACCAGGATCACTGCCGTTCCAACCACGACAGGAAGCCAAAGCCCTGCGAGCGAACGGGCATCGATCATCAGTCCGATCGAAATGAAAAACAGTGTCAGGAAGAAATCCTTGAACGGCAGGATATCGGCGAGGATGCGGTGGCTGTAAGTCGATTCGCTGACCACGACGCCAGCGACGAACGCGCCGAGCGCCACGCTCAAGCCGAAAAGGCTGCCGAGATAGCCCGTCCCGACACAGAGTGCCAGAACCGACAACGTGAAGAGTTCGCGACTGCGAGTGCGGCTGACGGCGTGAAGCAGGGGCGGATAGACGTAGACGCTGAGCAACCAGGCGACAGCAACGAAGGCGATGCCTTTTCCCAGCGCAATCGCGAGGCCGGAGACCAGCGAAGTCCCCTCCACGGGCGCCAGCAGGGCCGGCATCACAACCATGAAGATCACCACTGCAACGTCCTGAAAAATGGCGATTCCAAGGGCGATTCGGGCAGCGGGACTGTTCTCCTGCCCGAGATCCTGGAAGATCCTGAGACTCAGAGCGGTACTCGACATCGCGATTACGAACCCCAAAAACAGGGCCACCCGCCAGTCAAAGCCAAATGCAAGCGCCGCCAACGCTGCCAGGAAGCAGACCCCTGACAATTGCACACCGCCGCCTAGGCAAACGATGCGCCGCAGCTTCTTCAACTCAGCAATGGAAAACGCGATGCCGAGGGTGAACATCAACAGGATCACACCAACATCGGCCATCGCACGGATCATTCCCTCATCCTTGATCAAGCCAAGTCCGGTCTTTCCCAGCAGCAGCCCGCAAACAAAATAGCCAACCAGAATCGACTGCCGGACACGGCTCAGCAGCAGACCTACCGCAATGGCCGTGAACAGCATCGCGGCGAGCACTCCAAAAAGGTTTTCCAATTGGGCATCTCCAGCAGCCAGGAACATTCAATCGGTTATCGCACAGTGACCTGAACATGCAAATGGAATACTCCCCCATTGGAGTACTCCCCCATTGGAATACTCCCCCCATTCGCAATCTGCGTGAGTCCACTTGGCATCATTCTTGCATGTTCAGGGGTATGACAATCCCTTTGTCTTACAATGATTCGAGATTAGCTTACTTTCAGCATGTCCATTCAGATCGCGATCCAGCACAAGACGACTTACCAATTTGGGCCCTTCCGGGAGTTTAGTGGGTAGAGAGGGAAATGGCCATGTCTAGCTTGCCGCAGAAGAAGAGGA
>JAQCER010000348.1 GCA_027618625.1 Verrucomicrobiota bacterium | reverse complement strand
TTCGGAAATGACCAGGCCTTCCAGATGGCCACCTATCGAGGGTGTGCCCACCTTGAACTCAACGGGCACCGACCAGTGGCTCCACCGACCCGTGTTATCGCAATGGCGAACGCGCGCACGATAAGTACGCCCGACTTTTACAGCGACTGCGGGCACCTCAGCCTGTGCAACGAAAGCCGACAATTCGCCGCTTTCCCATTCGGCGTTGAATTCCATTTCCGGCACAGCAACTTCATCGGCAATTTCGGCGACTCGCCATTCCATGGAACCAAAGGTTGCGGCACCTTCGGGATCAGCGAACGCACTCGACGAAAATGCCAGGCCGTCCTGAGGGAAACCAGCTGCTCCGGCATAAGTGATCACAGGAGTGTCAGGAATTTCCGCGTCATCGGCCAGCCAGTCGAGGAATTTGTGCCGCCCTTCGCGTCCTGAAATGCCAGTGTCCTGGTTCTCTCGGCTGGCGGCACCCCCGCCCCACGTCCCGCCCGTCCACGAATTGCTCCTGCCATTCACGTTAAATGCAAATTCCTTCATATCTTCGACCACGCCGTCAAGTTCCGGAGCGCTTTCGCGCCCGGTTCCAGGAGTGGCGGTAGCGCTCCTCCAGCGATCGCGATCCGCTGGGACCAGCGGCGCGATCGTTGCAGCAAGCCGGTCGAGCAATGGGAAAATCTGATCTTCCGTCCAGATCAGATCGCGAAACTCACGCACGGTGTTTTTGTAGTCGCGCTCGAACTCAGGTCGGGTAAACCCTGTGTTCTTGTTCCAGATCGCATTCTTCGGCCAGTCGACTCCACCATTCCAGTTCGGCCCCCAGCTGGTATCGGAATCCCAGGGCAGCAACCAGAGACGACCGAGCCTCAGTCCTTCACCAGGCTCGAAATAGTAGGCCCTGTTCTTGAGGTGCTCCTTGTTGTTGGGATCGTCACCGTTGCTCACATCATAGTGACGCACGGCGTCGACAACAGTGTGATACCAGTTCCATTCGTCATAGTTGACGTGGTCGCGCAGCCATTGGTCGTCTCGCGCCGGGCGGAGTTGGTTGATAATTGTGGTGAAATCGGAAGCGTCGTCCACTGCGTTCGGTGCCTGATAGCGCTGCAATTCCTTGCCCCTGTTTGCAAGTCCTGTGATCAGCTTATAGACATTCCCTGGCTCAAGTCCCCTGGCATCGAGGAAGCGTTTGTCGAATTCCTCCACTGCCAACTCCAGCCCATAAAAGTCGCCCAGATATTGACCATTCTCGACTTCCGGACGCTCTTCTGTGCTCTTCACGACACGAAAGTGAAACCAGTGTGCGTAGGGAGCAGGAACACGAACCATGTCCCATAGAATGGCATTGGCAGCCTGTTCCATCCCCCACGTGAAATTTCCGCGAGATCCCAGCATTTTATGTGCGGCAATCGACTGCCATTTCGTCGGGTAGGCTTTCCCCTCATTGTCGTGCAGTTGGATATAGTTGCCGTCATTGAATCGGAACTTGAAGCTTCGCTTCCCCGATCCTGCATAGCGGGCGTTGCGCTGGCGCAGGCGATAACCGACGTTGTCGTAGACCTTGCCGTTGTAAACAAAGGTGGATCGCCAGTTGTAGGCCTTGCGCGCTTCGTAGTTGTCGCTCGGAATCTGCCCACTGCTGTAGGCGACGCATTGCGCGAAATCGGCGTCATTTGTCAGCATATGATACACCGGCACACTGGACATGACCTCGGCCGGATACGTGTGGGGCACGTCGAACACCGAACGCGCGTCTGCGACATACGCCGGCACGCCATTGTAAACAAAGTAAGCAAAGTTGAGGCTGGCATCATCATCGTAGGGAACCCTGACAGAAGCACCAGCGGTGTCCGCAACCACGATGCGATACCGCACAAGAGCGCGATTGATCTGGCCAGGCAAAGTGACTGAGTAGACGTCATCGTCCGCAGTGGCATCGCCACCCGTCCCACCGTCGAGCATGGGAACCGTGGCCCAGTTTTCTGCGCCAAAGTATGCTGGATTGGGATCGTTAGGCCCGTCCGGATTACGGGTGAGGACAGAGTTCGACTTCGCCAGATAAGGCGCAACATAGGCCCCTGGGAGAACGATTTGGTATTCCAGCGTGACGCTGGCCACGCCCTCAGGATCCGTTACTTTCGCCGACACGACAGCATCGGCGCCTGCTGCCGGCTGTTCTGGAACATGCTTCACCTGGCGGATCGCTGGCGGTGCGGTAACGCTGAATACGGAATTCTGCGCACCGGGAGTGGGCGCGGGCGGGATATCATCGCGCGAGGCGATCCGCACCACTTCCACATCGACTCCAAGGTCACTGCCACCGATGCTGGAATTGAAAAGCTGAACCGCAATCGTGTTGGTTCCTTCGACGACAAAGCTGCTGGCATCTTCGTGAAGATCGGCCATCCACACCCCTTCGTCCTTGGTGCCCGGAGCGATTCCGCTCGCGGCGATTTCTCCGTCGTCCATTTGCCTGCGGGTCACCTCATGGCCGTTAATCCAGATCAAGACGCCGTCATCAGCAGCGTGACGCACTTCGAGTCGCTGGGGCACTTCGCCTGCGGCAACGTTGAATGATCCACGGGCGGGCAAAGAGACCAGCTACCCCTGCATCCCCTCGATTGTCGTACTGATGGTCATGTCCGTGACTCCACCAAAACCAATGGGAAGCCCTGCATCCATCCAGGACGCATCTTCGGTAAATCCGCCTTCCCTCCAAGCGCCGATGGGCTCCGAAGCTTCCGACTCACCAGTGCGCCACTTCCAGCCCGCCGATGAACGATTCAACAACGTAAGCTTGGTCTGCTTCCCCGGCACCAGTGATGAGCGCCACGATCCCGCAAGGTCGTTGTCCAGTGATGGATTGATGAGTTCCATGGACGCACCAGAACCATCCGCTCCAATGGGCCACGGAAACTCGCTGCGATAATTGACCTCGTCGATCTTGATGCCGCTGGCATTCCTCACCACCACCTGGTCTGAATCCCCTGACAGAGTTCCGGTGTATGGGCCAACGCTTCCGGCGATCGAGGCTGGATTCTGGGCAATCACGATGTATCCGCCGACTGCCAGCAAGGTGCCATCGGGAAACGCGTATCCGACCGCATCATCAAGGACCCAGCCCGTGAGATCCACAGTGTCAGGGCCAGTGTTGAAAAGCTCAACAAACTCGTTCAGGGCGGTGTTGGGCTCCCCATTGTAATTCACCTCGTTAATGACAACATCGGCGAATCCCGTGCCAGTGAGGCACCAGAGAGCGGAGAAAAAGATCCATTGCGGGGTAGAATTCATAAGATTTGGATAGCAAACAGGGTATCGACAAGTTGCCGAGCTGTGCCGGAAATGGCAATCGTTTAATCGAATTGATCTGCTGTCTTTTCACTGCTCGCAACCCGTCGTTCATGAATTGTTGGGGACCAAGGCCGGTCTCAGCGCTGCAATGGCTGCAATGGCTGCAATGCATTCCGCGCAAGCAATGCTGGCGGATCGGGGGATCCGCTGCTAAAGCAGTCTGAATGGAGTCCGAATCCACTGCCGAACGATTTAAAGAAGTCATCGAATCCGTCCCCAGCGGGCTGATTATGGTGAACACGGATGGCAACATTGTTCTGTTCAACCGGCAGGCGGAACAGATCTTCGGATACCCTCGCGATGAAGTGATTGGGTGCCCAATGGAAGTTCTGCTGCCGGATCGATTCAGCTCCGCCCATGTTGGCATGCGTCAGGGCTTCATGGCACATGCTTCTCCCCGCCAGATGGGCACCTGCCGTGATCTTTTTGCGATGCGGAAGGACGGCAGTGAGTTTGCCGTCGAAGTGGGACTCAATCCGGTGGACACACCGGAAGGGACGATGGTTCTCGCCTCGGTTATCGATATTTCTGAACGCAAAATGGCCGAAGGAAAGCTCCAGCAACAGGCGCAAATTCTGCAGAATGTCCACGATGCAGTATTTCTCATTGCGGCGGACGGAACCATTCTCTCATGGAATGCCGGAGCCACCAAGGTCTACGGTTTCACCGAGGAACAGATGGTTGGCAGCAATGTTAGTGAGGTGTTTCCGATCGGTGAAGAGGATCGCTTTACCAATCGCGTCTACCCCACCGTTTCCGCCAAAGGCTCGTTCGAATTTGTCGCAAAATCGATCAGGAGTGACGGAGGCGAAATCTAGGACATTCACGACGACCTTTGCCAGCAGCTGGCAGGAATTGGCTGCCTGGTGAAGGTGCTCATCGAGCCAAACGCCGTTCATCCGCCCGGGAATCAGTCCGGTATTGGTTGCGGTTAATTTAGGGTCAGAGCAGTTAAAAGAACCGAAGCTGCCTACCAATCCTAACCAGTCTCTACAAATGTCAGCACACACCAGCGATACAGACGTTGCCCTCATCGAGAAACTCAGGAATTCCGCGTTTTTCAAAGTGTATCAAGAAGGATTCCAGTCTGCAACCGGGCTGCCGCTCGTGCTGGTTGCCGTCGGCGAGACTGGATTTCCGGTCTGCCATGACGGCCCTAACCAGAATCGATTCTGTGAGGCGCTGAATACGGGCAACCATCCGTGCACCCAGTGCAAGCTCGCCCAGAACTGCCTCATGCAGGATGCGACCGAGAGAACCCGCACTCAGAAATGTTTTGCTGGGATGAATGAATCCGCGATTCCCGTCCGGCTCGGCGGGCACACCGTCGGGCACCTCAAGACGGGACAAATCCTCACTCAAAAGCCGACCACAGAGAACTGCGAAGCCCTTGCCGAAGCACTGAAGGCAAATGGCTGCACGCCAGCGACCACACGGGAACTGACCGAACTCTACGCCAGTAGCCCAGTCATCAATGAGCGCAGCTACGCAGGGATGCTGACCATCCTGAGCGCCTTCTCTCTGCAATTGAGCGCCTTGATGAACCGAATCGTCCTTGAGTCGCGTAACTCCGAACCGGAAACCGTGCGCAAGGCCAAGGCTTACATTATGGCTCTATCCGGGATTCGCAACGTAAAATAGGGGGATTTGGCGCGGGCAAGGAGATCGAAAAGCAA
>JAQCER010000347.1 GCA_027618625.1 Verrucomicrobiota bacterium | reverse complement strand
CGGTATTGCGGTAGCATATGTTTCCATAAAATGTGCATCCGCGCACGATGCCCGTATCTTCGCTATACCCGCCGACTACGATCGCCGCCTTGTCATTTGCAAAAATTGTGTTGTTCCTGACAATGATCCCAATGGCTTCCGATCCCTTGTTTT
This sequence comes from Verrucomicrobiota bacterium, assembly GCA_027618625.1. Taxonomy (GTDB): domain Bacteria; phylum Verrucomicrobiota; class Verrucomicrobiia; order Verrucomicrobiales; family DEV007; genus JAGROY01. Next base: position 4,871 of record JAQCER010000347.1, on the reverse strand, counting down.
CGGCACCCACTTCGATGCCAAGGTCGCAAGCGGAAACGATATTCTCCTCGATTACGATGTTGTGCCCACCATCCACATAAATGCCGGCTGCATACCCACCACCGTAGTCAGAACGCGCCCGAAATACGCGGTTGCGCGCGCAGAGGCCATTGCGGGTGACCTTTGATGTGTCGCCTACTATCGAGTCTTCACCGCCGATGAAATCGATGCCGATGTTGTTGATGTCGTAAATGTGGTTGTTAGTGACTTCGAAGCCGTCGATGTTGCCGTTCAATGTGAGCGCTTCGCTTTTGGCGGGATCGCAGTGGTGGATGGTGTTGCCATCGATGACGATCTTGCTCAGGGGGATCTCAGCTGATGTGCCGTAAACGGTGATACCCATCGCGTTCTTTCCGCGGATTTCGTGGATCGTATTGTTGCGGATCTCAATGTTTGAGCCGCTGCCTTCGATGCGGATGCCGCTCGCCTCCTTCGGGCTCTTGTGATTTCGAATCTCGAAGCCGATTACCCGGATGTAGCTCTGGTCGCAAATTTGGATAAGGTCCCGCGTGCCGGATCCACTTTCGACGATTGCGCCTTCCTCTGCCTGAAGGGTGATGGGGCGGCCTGGTTCTCCAGATTCGTTGAACTCGATGTGTTCCCGGTAGATGCCTTTCGCCACGTGGATGGTGTCACCGGGCTTCGCTCGATCGCAACCTTCCTGGATCGTCTTCAGTGGTGCTGATGTTGTGCCATCGGCGCTATCGCTGCCTTCCGTCGAGACATAGAAGTCAGCCGCCTGTAACATCAGCTGCGGGCTGAGCAGCAGCACGGGGAGGAAATGGAGAATGCAGGGAAGAAACGGACGCATTTGTCGGGATGCTAGAGGGTGCTGGGCCGGCGCTCAATCGTGATTCGAGTTGTCCGCGACTCAATTGGAAGTTGGCTTTGCTGATGCCGGGGCAAATTGGGCGATGGTGCCTTCGATGGCACGTTTGAGAAGGGGACGGCGGTTCTTGCGCACGGGATCCAGGGTGATGAATGCCTTTGACCCACCACTGTGGCTGATAGTAAGGAGGCGCAGATCCGATGACACCTTCGCATCCTCTGTCTCCGACCAGTAAAGTAGCAGCATGTTCTTTTCAGGACGAAAGAAAGGGAAAATCTCGATACCCAGTGGCGTGAGGATGATGTAGGCATGGCGTGTCAGCCGCATGGCCAGCCACAAGGTCCCGGCGCATGGCAGCAGCGGGATCGCGGCAAACCAGTAGCTGGAGACCAGCGGCCGCTGCTTCCCTGTGAATCCCGGCAGGGCGAGCATGAACAAGGCGAGCGCTGCACAAAACAGAATAATCCCGAGCACGACAAAGGTAACAGCCTGGCGCGCGCGGGTGAATCGCAGTTCTTTCTCAGGGGCCACCACGGCTTTCGGTCCACGAAAAAGGCTGGCGCACCCGGAGGCGAACGATTGCAGAAGTTTTTTTGGTGCGGTCACGAAGGGTTGGATTACCAGAAACGGGGGATTGCTCGATTATTTTCAGCGAAGCCACAAAAAAGTCCGGGTAAGCACGAGGCTACCCGGACTCCAAATTGGTTGGTCAGTCGATTATGGCACTGCTACCTTCACTGCCCGGAGGCGGAAGAAGCGCTGCTCGGTCGTCTGTGAGTTGTAGGTGCCGGGAGTGGCCGCCGTCCATGTGACGAGGTCTTTGCTCGATTCAAGGATGATCTCTACATCTCCTTCCGCGTCTTCTGGGATAACAACCGTCTGTCCCGTCTGGGTGGCCGCAGTGCTCACATTGTCGATGATGCGGTAGTAAAGGTAATACTGGACGTGGGAACCAACGTTAGAGCGAACCCGCACATCGAGTCCACCGATCAGTTGGATTTTGCGCAGGCCTCCAAGAGGTGAGCCCGTCCAGGAGCGGGCCTGCACCAACTGAAACTCACCATTCGCCGGCGAAGTTTCGAGAACCGCAGTTCTGCCGGGGGCAGATGGAGTGCGCGGATCAGTGGTGAAGAAGTCGACAATCTCAAGAATCTTGCCTTCGGGAACCTGGAGCAAGTTGGGATCAGAGATATTGCTTCTGAGTTCCCCGGATCGTACCTCGATTTTCTGGGCAACGCAGTTCAGTGTCGACCCGACGAGGGCGATGGCAATTGTGGCAAGGATTCGCATGGTATTTCTAGGGATTACTGGTTGATGAAGTTTGTGCGTCTCCGCCCTAAATTTCCCAGGAACGGACACGGGAATCCCGGAGGATACGCATTCCGCGGCGCATTTCAAGCGCGCAGGCAGTGCTTATCGCTTCCTCCGCGAATTTCCTTGGCCGCCCTGGCAACCAGGCCTGAATTAGGGCTTCCCGATTTGCCTAAGGTGGATATCCTCCAAAGGAAGAATGGGTTTACCGCAGTATGAAATTCGCTATTTGTAACGAAACTTATCAAGATTGGGATTTTGAGCGTGCCTGCGCTCACATTGCCAAAACTGGGTACGATGGGGTTGAGATCGCTCCGTTTACGCTCAAGGACGATCCGAGGGACTTGACCGAAGCGGATGGCATTCGGCTCGCGAAAATCGCCACTTCCGCAGGGTTGGAAATCGTCGGGTTGCACTGGCTTATGGTAAAGCCTTCCTGGCTCCATCTCACCACACCTGACAACCTGCTGCGCAAGGATACCGTGCGCTTTGCCTGCCACCTCGCTCGATTCTGTGCGGCACTCGGCGGCGAGATCCTTGTATGGGGCAGCCCGAAGCAACGCAACCTAGAGGAAGGTTGGGACTACAAAGAAGCGCAGAAACGCGCAGCCGACGCCTTGCACATGATCTCTGATGCCGCAGGTGCTGCCGGGGTGACGATTGCTGTGGAACCGCTCGGCCGTAAGGAAACCAACTTTCTCAACACCGCTGCAGAAACCATCGAACTCATTGAAATGGTCGACAGCCCAGCTTGTCGGCTGCATCTGGATGTCAAGGCAATGTCAGACGAGGGCAAGGAAATCCCAGACATCATTCGCGACTCCGCGGCTCACACCGTGCACTTCCATGCCAACGACCCGAACCTTCGTGGCCCCGGATTTGGCGAAGTGAGATTTGAACCCATCATGGCCGCTCTCGCCGAAACCGGATACGATCGCTACGTCTCAGTAGAAGTCTTCGACTACAGCCCCGATCCCGAAACCATCGCGATCAAGAGCCTGGAGTATCTGAAGTCGGTCATCGGCGCGTAGATCTACTGATCAGCCGCGAGCCTGAGCGATGCCTGAGCAAAACCTTGTCCGATTCCAAGCATGGTTTTGGCGCTGCCCAGATAGTGAAACGGGTAGTCTGAGCCCACCGTGTTCCATTCGTCTAGATGCTCTCTCCAGCCTTTCTTAAACACTGCATGAGCTTCTTCGTCCCAGTTATGCCGCCTCCAGACTTATGCCGCGTACACAAGCTGGAGGCGCACATTCCCTTCCCCTTCGTAGGGATCTTGCTTTCGTCAGGTTCCGGAATAGACTTCGACACGATCACTGAACTTGAGTAATCCAACGCGACGCCTGCTCCTCCTTTGCCTTCTGGTAATGGTGGCGGCGTTGATCGGTGGCAAAACGATGGCGGACGATGACGTTCTGGAGACTCTTATCCTCGGTTCACCTGGGTTGAGGGAGGTTGCAGAGAATCCTGGGCATGAGGTTCAAGTCCTCTACACGCAGGTGGATCGGGCAGCAGCCCCGGGCGATCCGCCAGCTTTCCGCAGCTACCGCTGGAAGGAGGACGCGGATCGTTACTTTTATCCAGCGAGTACGGTCAAGTTGCCGGCCGCCATCCTGGCCTTGGAAAAACTGGATAGCCTCGCAGACTTGGGACTCGGCAGGGAGTTGACGATGCGCACGCTCGGCCTGGATCAAGAGGACGTCTCCAGCGTTGCCCGTTACATCAGGGAGATCTTCCTCGTCAGCAGCAATCCGGCGAACAATCGATTGTTCGATCTGGTTGGCCCAGTCGCACTTTCCGATGGCCTTCAGCGCCGAGGTTACACAGGTGTGCGGATCTTCCACCCGCTGTCTGTGGCTCGCGAACCGGGTGCGATTACCACCAACGCGATCGAGTTTTCAGATGAGAAGGGAAAGATCGTTCATCGCCAGCCGCGTCAGACTTTCGAAAATCGATGGATGCTGAATGAGCCCGAGTTGAAAGGGATCGCCTATCTGGAGGGCGGCGTCAGAATGGAACAACCCAAGGACTTTGCAGGTTCCAATGCATTTCCCCTGAAGGCGCAGCAGCGCATGCTGCGAGCGCTCATTTTTCCCGATAGCCTCCCCGAGCCAGAGCGGTTTCGATTGTCCGATGAGAGCCGACGGTTCCTGTTGCGCGAGATGTCTCGCTGGGTATCCGAGTCCAGAGATCCGGCGCATGATCCCGCGCACTTTGGCGATGCCTACACCAAGGAACTCTTCTTCGGTTTTGATCCGAAACGTGCAACGGATCCTGATATTCGAATGTTCAGCAAGTCCGGGTTGGCCTACGGAACACTCACCGACAATGCCTACTTCGCGGATTTTGACAATGGCATTGAGTTCTTCCTGAGCGCAACCGTGCTCGTGAACGCAAACGGCACGTTTAATGACAACGTGTACGAATACGATACCATCGGCATCCCGTTCATGCGCGATCTCGGGCGAGCGGTGCACGCATACGAACTTATACGGCAAAGGCAAGCCCCGGCAAATCTCGACGCCGTGAGGTTCGACTATGAAGATCTGTAGCAAAAGATGCGAAATCATCCGCGAATGGTTCGACAAAACGAGTCATTTTCCGTATTCTTCCGGGCACTATGATTACTCCCGCCCTATTTGCCGCTATTCGCCCCGCTCTGAGAACCCTGACCTTGTCCCTTTGCTCCGTC
>JAQCER010000346.1 GCA_027618625.1 Verrucomicrobiota bacterium | reverse complement strand
ATCTTCACTCCAGGGTTTGGGCAACTCCCTTCTTCCGATGGTTCTTTCTTCCTGATTAATCCAAATCCTGCGAAGGATGCCGACCTCGCATTTTCAGGAGACGTCACCCTCCCCGGCCCATTGACGATCGAGGCCCCGGACGGAATCATCGATGTCTCCGGAAACATCACGAGTGATCGTGAAATGCATCTCCGCGGGCAGGATGTTTCCCTCGGGCAGAATTCGATCAATCTTGGAGATGCTCCCCTCCACATCGGCTCTTTTTCCGGAGTCGTCAACTTGACTTCGATGACGCTTGAGGCTGGAGACCTGACGATCAGCAGCATCCATGACGCGCTGCCGTCCGGCAGTCCGCGTGCGCCATGGATCCCTTTTCCAGACTTCCCGGTAGACGTCACACGTTCTACCATCAATGTGCCTGGCGACATCCTCTTGGGTGGCAATGGGCCTGGAGTATTCGTCGAAGTCTTTGATTCCGCATTCGGCTCCGGCAGCAGAAGCGCCCGCTCGATTCAACTCTTCTCCAGCAGCACATCTGCTGAAGCAACGGTAGTCGAGCCCCATCGCTCTGATGCAATCAACATTAAGAGCTCCACCCTCGGTGGAAACGCAACAGAGGAGATTCAGCTGCTGGCGCCGAATGGCTCCATCCTCATCGAAGACAGTACTGTGAGCGCTACCTCATCTGGTCAGTTGGGAGCCGCGTCCGACGGATCCATCGAGCTCGATTCCAAGGGGCTGACCGTTGAGCGCTCAACTGTTGAAGCCAGGAACGACATCGAAGTGCTGTCGGACGGTGTGACCATCGCCATTACCGATTCATCCCAACTTGCATCGCTCGCTGGCAATATTGCCCTGTTGTCTGCAGGTGGCAAAGTGGAGGTTCTCAACTCCGTTCTCACCGCAAATGCCGGCGAAGTGCTGATCGACACTGGAACGGCTGACGCCAACAGCGTGATCAACGTCATGAATTCGACCATCTCTGCGGACACGATTCGCATGCGGGCGTTTGGCACCAATGGTGACTCGATCATCATCGACAACAGCACGATGAACGCGAATCGCCTGATCCAACTGTATGCGGAAGGTGTTTCGAATCTTCACTTTCGTGGTCAGGTGAAGCTCAATACTCCCGAAGCCATCCTCGCCGCGCAGAACATTCAAGTCGACGCTGGTGGCAACGTCACCGCCTCAGGGCTCGCCCGCATTTTTGCCAACGACAAGAACTACAACAAAGCCGGATTCGGCGTCCTCTCCGCCTCCGAAATTCGGGAAGCTGCCTTCTCAGAGCGGCCATCCTTCTAGCTGCTGGGTTGAACCCAGCGAAACGGACAATTCAGCGGACGGCAAACGAGCTAAACGAGATACGATGAGTATCCCGTTTAGAACGCCTGGCATCCGCCGGAGATATGGATGGATTGAATACATCATCCTGGTCACCATCGATAAATGAGTGAATCAGCCACATTGCTCTGCCCGGTCGACAAGGAACCTCTGGTCAGCCATCCGCACGGAGTTGGTGAATTCCATCATTGCACGGCCTGCCGGGGACTTTGGATCCCTCGGACATTCCTGCTTTCTCTCAAGGCACAAGCGGCGCGTACCTTGAGCAGGAACCCGACGCTCGACCCTCGAACGCCGGTGATTCACGAAGAGCCGATCCATTGTCTCGAATGCAACGCCGAATTGCTGCCGCGCATCCATGATCACGTCCCGATTGATCTTTGCGCTGCATGCAAGGCCGTCTGGCTCGATGGCGATGAACTGCTACAGATGGCGAAGACGATCAAACCGAGGCAGGAGATCACCTCGAACGAACGCGATACCGTGAACGGCTATGTCCCCGCGAGCCGCGGGTTCGCAGATCTGGGCACCGCCGAAGTCGTGCTCGCGGCAGAGCTCGTGGGCGCAGCGGTAATCGCCTTGCTTGACTAAACACATGTAAGTTCCTTTGCTGCCTGCCGCCCGGTGTGTCGGCCAGCATCGATCAGTCTGTGCTGATGTTTATGGGTCAGTCCGGGATGGGGAGTTACGGTAACGTATTCGATGATGCGTTTGCCCTTCATTGCCACCAGTTCCTTGCGGCGGGCATTGAGTTCATTGGCGATGATCGCGTGAGTGGCGGAGATACCACGTGTCATGTTCCAGGCTCCGCTCGATGCGGATGGATTTCTGCGCGTGTGTTCAACGCGGTGAAGAACAATGGTATGGATGTCAGGGTCTTCGATGAAACGTTGGAATGGCAGATCGTGAGCCAGGCCACCGTCCCACAGAAGTCGGCCATCGATTGCGCGAGCGCGGAACAGGCCAGGCACCATGCAACTGGCGACGGCGTATTCGATCGCGTCACCGTGGCTGACCAATAGCGCCTGGCCGCCGAGGAGATCGGTGACGGCGATGCCGAGCTGCGGCTCACGGAGGTCTTCGAGCCGCATTGGCCCCAGATGCTTGCGCAGGTAGGTGATCGCGCCATTGCCGGTAAAAATGCCAGTGCCGCGAAGGTGGGTGAGCACTCCAGGAATCCGCAGGAGGAAACCCCAGTCAAAAAAGGAACGCGTCAGCCCGCTGGCAGTGATGAATTGGAGCAACTCTTCGCCGCGCCAGCCACCCGCATACAGGAGGCTGGCGATGGCTCCTGCCGACGCGCCGACTATTTTTGCAGGCTGAGTTGGGCAGTGGCTGATCTCTGCCAGGAATCCGCAGTGTGCGTAGTATCCACGGAAGCTGGAGCCAAGGCAAAGTGCTAGGCCAGAGCCATTCACGCGTTCTCGCGGCGCATGTCCGCACCAAGCTCCATGAGTTTCTCGTCGATGTGTTCGTATCCTCGATCGATGTGATACAGGCGGTTGATCTCCGTCTCGCCTTCCGCGCAGAGGCCGGCGAGCACGAGAGCAGCCGAGGCGCGGAGGTCGCTGGCCATGACGGGGGCTCCACTGAGTTTCTTGACGCCCTTGATAATGGCGGTGGCACCTTCCAGCTGGATGTTGGCGCCCATGCGGTTGAGTTCCGCCACGTGCATGAAACGTTGTGGGAAAATTTTCTCGGTCACGACGCTGATGCCTGGGACGGTGGCAAAGAGAGACGTGAGCTGGGCCTGCATGTCGGTCGGAAATCCTGGGTACGGTTCAGTGATCAATTCGCAACCGGTAGGATTATCGATGCGACCGGTGGTAATGCGGTCGCCGTCGACATCGATTTTGTACCCGCTCTCGCGCAGGACTGCGAAGAGGGATTCCAAGTGCTCGGCACGAGCCCGGCGCACGGTCACCTTTTTTCCTGCCATGGCTGCAGCAATGACGAACGTCCCTGCCTCGATGCGGTCTGGAATGACGGGGTGGTCGGCCCCGTGCAATTGCCCGACACCTTCGACAGTGATCGTTCGCGTGCCGGCGCCGTGGATTTTTGCACCCATCCGGTTCAAAAATTCGACGAGGTCAATGACCTCCGGCTCGCACGCTGCTTCCTCGATAATGGTGGTTCCCTTGGCCAGAGTCGCGGCCATGAGCAAATTGTCTGTTCCGAGCACCGTGGGACCGTGTTTGCCAAAAAGGTGAACCCTTTTCCCGTGCAGGCCATTCTCGGCTTTGATGATAATGTCGCCACCGGCAACGGAAACGTCTGCGCCCAGCTCCGCAAGACCCTTCAGGTGCAGATCGACCGGACGATCACCGATGATACATCCCCCAGGCAGGGACACGCGAGCCTCCAGCAAACGGGCCAGCAGCGGGCCCATGACGCAAATGGATGCCCGCATTTTGCGCACCAGATCGTAAGGGGCCTCGGCGTGGATATTTTCGGCGCAGACGGTCACCGTTCCGCTTGCCCGCTCGACTTCGGCACCCAGGCTGCGCAGGATTTGCAGCATGTAATTGGTGTCACTCACATCGGGTACGCGGCGGATGGTGCAGGGCTCGCGTGTCAGCAGTGTGGCTGCCAGAATCGGGAGCGATGCATTTTTTGAGCCACTGACGCTGATGGAGCCGTTCAGCTCCGGGCCGCCTGTTACAACGAGTTTTTCCATGAGAGAGTATCGGGTAGATTGAGTGCCGGTCGCCCACATCGATTGCAAAACGGGCCGCCGGAGGCCGTAAGTGATAGGCGGACAGGGAGGGGGATGCAAAAAGAGATTCTATCGCTGGCACGCGAAAACCTTAAAATGCACCGCTTGACAGCGGGAATTCCGCCGGTAAGATCACCGCCGCACCTAAGGAAGAAATGGCTAACACAAGATCTGCACTCAAACGCGTCCGTCAAAATAAGGTACGCAACGCTCGTAATAGGGCACTTAAGTCTCGCATCAAGGGGGCTCGCAAGGCCCTTGTCGCTGCACTGGACAGTGGCAACGGCAGCGACGCCGAGTCGCGTTACAGAGAATATATATCGATCGTTGACCGGAGCGTGAAGGCCAATTTAAGCCACAGGAATTCTTCCAGCCGCGTCAAAGCGATCTTCTCCTCTCGGGTAAAAGTGCTGAATTCCTGAGCAGTTTCCATAGTTTTTATCAAGAACGAAAATTTCTCTTAATTTCACGAATCGCTCTTGAAAAATTCTGCTTGGGGAGTAGTGTCTCTTCATGCCAGACGCCGATTCATTGGAAAACAGAGCACGACAAGCTGACCGCATCGTCCGGAACCCGGCGAAGTATAAGGTTTGTCTGGGATGTGAATCGATTGTAGAAGCAAAGACAGCAATCTGTCCCAATTGCCACAGTTACCGCTACGAGTTCGATGAAGACTGTGTAGTCGCTCAAGCGCAAATTCTCGGTCAGCGCCCCCGCCAGTCTGTATTGGCGTCTGATCTTCAGTGAAAGGCGAGGAAATCCGCCGCCGCTGCGCTGGATTTCTGCAACGAGCGAGTGCAAGGCCGCTTCGGCAGGGGCATTGAAGACCGTCGCAAAGGGAGGCTTCTTTAAGTCCGCAATTCGATCTGTATGTTTTAGCGTAAATTCTGCTTGCAAAGCCCTCCCGTGATAGGCTATAGCAACAAAAGCCGTAATGAATTCTTCACGATCCGTTCACGTGAAGGTTGCGCGATTCCACC
>JAQCER010000345.1 GCA_027618625.1 Verrucomicrobiota bacterium | reverse complement strand
GCGCGGACTGTTCGGAGCCATGCCACCCGATCTTTCTTCTGTCCCTGTTTCCAAGCGGCTCATCATCGGCTCCGGGCTGTTCGGCATCGGCTGGGGACTCGGTGGATTCTGCCCAGGGCCGGCGCTGGCAAACCTCGGCTTCTTGCGCCAGGAAGCGGTCGTCTTCGCCGGAACGATGCTCATTGGCATGATCGCGGCTCAGAAATTTTTCAAAGTCGACACCTGAGACCGCTGCGCATCCGATGACAGTCCTGAACTCAGGTTATGTGGAGCTACACATAACCTGAGTTCTGAAGTCCTACCGCGTGGAAAGGCAACTCCCACTCCACAGGGTGGCTCTACTCTACTCCTTCGCAGCTGAGGACTTGAAGCCAACGCCAATGGCTTCATGAAGTCCCACCGAAGCAGCAAAGGCTGCGAAAGCGCCGATGAAAAGCATGCCGATGGCTCCTGCACTGGAGTCGATGCTGATGGCAGACAACATCCAGTAGGTCATGTTGCCGATCACGATTGCAAACACGCCGAGAGAAAAGGCACCCCACTTCAGGTGAAGCGATAGCCAAGCAATCAGATGCGTGCCCAGGACGACCTGGCCGACGGCGTAAAATATCCCACACAAAAACCCGGTAATTTCTTCACCATCACCGGAGAAGACGTCTTCGATGAAGTCGGCAAAATCCTCCATCACCATCACCAGACCGATGGCGACAAATAGCGTGATCGGCAGAACCACGATCAATGCTGCCGCAACCTTCTGGTAGGCGATGCTGCGCATCGACGTCGGCAACATTGCCAAGCTCGAAAGTGTCTGCCAGCGAATCTCCTCGCGAAAGATGCGCCCAGCAAGCAGGCCCAATTGCAAAATGACCAGGAACAGCGAAACCCAGAAAATGACCCAGCCGTATTCATCCATGGGATCGAGAAAACTATCTAGCGTCCTGGGTTCCGTAAAAAACTCTGTTTCGATCACGTATGCGATGCCCGGAATCACACCGAAAAACAAAGCCGCAAGGCAGAGAAAACGAACCAGCAACCCCGTCTTGCCGTTGTGGAGAAAATGGTGGTCTTTCCAGTAAATCGCACCGATTCCAGGGCGACCTGGGGCAAAGAGTCGCCGACGCCCTGGCACTATTTTTGCTGACGTCACTGGGCGCGCAGGACCGGCATCGACTCCCAACTGACTCCGGGTAGCCGAGTCAAAGATCAACCAGCTCAGCCCGAATAGAACTGCCGCCAGAGCAATGTTCGAAATCACCTGCGGACCGAGCGGCCCACCGGAAAATCCGGTCGACAGAACATCCGCAAGCCGAAAGGCGATCGTGCACTCAGCCAACATCTCAGGGAATCGGGCTTCCACTGCGTAGGGATTTTGCAGAACTCCAATGCCCAGCAATGCCTGAACGACAGCATGCACAATCCAGATCATCACCACACCGACAACCAGTGAAACAAATGACAAGAATGCAGCAGTGTAGGTGCGGCGGCAGAGAACCGAAAAGAACAACGCCAGATTCGCGAGCAGAATGATGTATGCTGCCAGCGAAACATATGCCGCGACCACTTGCGAGGTGGCTACGCCCCCGAGCGTTACCGCCAGCAGGGTGAAAGGAAACTGCGCCATGAGATAGAGCAGGGCAACGAACAACCGGTTGGTCGATTTACCGAGCAGGATCGATAACGGATTCAAGTTGGTCATCCGTAGCAGACCCAGCGTCATTTCTTCCTTCTCCTCTGTGATCGCCGAAGCGAAGTGAGACAGACCGACGACGGTGAAGAACACGACGTTGATCCAGATCACCATTGTAAAAAAGGTCAGGCCCGCCATGCTCGATCCCCGTAGTCCGCTTAAACTGTGAGCCATCCCGAGAAACAGGAGGATGAGAGCCGCCAGGCCCATGCGGGCAAAGTATGGGGTCGCCTTCCGCGTATCCTCACGAAGCGAACGATTGAACAGGGCGAGAGTAGCGCTGCGAAACATGATATCAGGTGCGCACTCCGGGTTCTGTGAGATCCATGAATGCCTGGTTCAATTGTTTCAGGTCTTCTGAGAACGCAGCGATTTCCGCGCCGGACTGAATGACGGCCTGCAGCAGAGCATTGGCACCAATCCGCTCACGATCGACAGCAACACGCAGGGACGGCCTACCATCCACTGGCTCGACTGAAGTGACGCCGTCCAGGGCAGCCAACGCTGCCACTGCCCCAGCGTGCGGATTGGCGAGTTCGATCAAGTAACCAGCCGTGGCATCGTCACGTCGCATCAGCCCGTGCATGCTTCCCGTGTAGCGCACCTCCCCACGATCGACGATGGTCACCGAATCACAAAGCGTCGCGAGTTCGCTGAGAATGTGGGAACTGATGAAGACTGTTTTACCCAACGCCCGCAGCTCCTGAAGAATCTCCATGAGTTCAATCCGCGCACGGGGATCAAGTCCGCTGGCCGGCTCATCGAGCAGCAGGAGATCGGGATCGTGTACCAGCGCGCGAGCAAGACTCACACGTTGCTGCATCCCTCGGGAAAGGCCGCGGATCAAATCGTCCCGGCGGCCCGTCATATCGGTCAGGGCAAGGATGTCGGCAATCGTCCGTGTCCGCTCGGCAGACGCGATTCCATACGCCGCCCCGAAGAAATCGAGATACTCAAAAACGGTCATCTGCCGGTACATGCTGAAGTGATCCTGCATGTATCCCACCCTCCGGCGCACTTTTTTGAATTCCGTAGCCACGTCGTGGCCGAACATCGTCACCCTGCCCTTCTGCGGTTTGACCAGAGTCGCAAGCACTTTGAGCGTAGTGGTCTTTCCCGCACCGTTCGGCCCGACGAATCCGTGAATCGATTGCCTGCCGATCGTGAAACTCACGTTTTTGACTGCCTGGTGCGCTTTGTAGGAATGTGAGAGACCGCTGATCTCGCAACAGCAGTCCGCATTCGGGAACGCAGTGGAGCCCGGAATAGCAGGTGGTATTGGCTCTGAAGCGGGAGTGGTCATAGATCCTTTTGAGATGCCTTCGAATAGGTGTAGCGGTAAAGCGTTGCCCCCTGCCGGGTGGCAATCTGATTACCAGTGAGATGAAAATCTTCAGGAGTGGAGGTAAGCAGGTACAGCTCAACGGCATCGTCGGCCAGAAAGGGAACCCATTTCGGTTTCTCGTATTCGATCATCGCCAGGGCGCGATGAAATAAAACGCGGCCGATCCGCGATAGTTTTACCGCTACAGGAGGATTCACCGGCACGTCCTCATCAGGGTAATAGAGGGGAGCGTTGCTGAGAACGATCCGATTCGCGGAACCTATCGATTGCGCGGTATGAACGGAATCTTGAATCCGCACCCATGCACTCTCTATAGCGAAGCCGGATGGCACCTGCCATTCAATCGTGCGACCAACCCCAGTTCCGGTATCCGTGAGTAACTCCGGTCGGGGTGCACCCTCAAGCGTCCCGCGATGCACAAAAGTGCTGCTTGAGAACACCGGGATTTCCGTCTTCATGACGCCGTCCCCACCGTTCATTATAGTTGCGTTGGCACTCTCGTAGGTTTCTCCAGTGGAGTAGAGGCTTCGATTGGAAAGATGCCGCAACTCGTAGTCAGCACCTTTGGTAACGAACACGTTCCCCCATGTAGTGACGTCGTATCGATTGCCTTCGATGTGTCGGGCCAGCGATACGGTGGATGCCTGCGTCTTCTCTCCATAGCCGCGCCTGCCAATGTAGGCGAACAGACCACTGAAAATGACCACCGTCGCTAACAGCACGATTAACACGATTCTGTAGTCACGAGACTTGCGCTTCATCCAGAAATAGTGACCAGGCCCGAGCAGCGCAATGTAGACGATGGCCGCCAGATAGACCATCGGCCAGGCAACATCGATCCGTGTCAAATCCTGCAATTCGCGGAACAATGGTGCGTCGATCGATAGCTCGTATCCTTGGTCAAACAATGGATCCCGTTCTGGTTCAAGCGCCGACACCTCCCCCGAAGTGAGACTCGCAACCGTTCTCCCGTGCCACGTCACCGTGCCGTTGCCGATCGCACGTTTCAGCATTCCACCGGGCACGGGAACTTCAGTATCGGCCAAAGACAGGCGGGGCTCCGCAAAGTCAGGATACCCGCCATCCGAATTTAAAAATACGTGCAGCCGACCGCCAGCAAGAACCCAGTCGATGAAAGCCGCTTTCTGGGCTGGCGCAAACTCAGGGGAAGCATCGGCAAGCATTGCGAACAGCCCGCCAGTTGCACCCACAGCCGTGGGAAAACGCTGATACGGAAATGCCCTGAGAAATTCACTTTCCCGGAGCGGATTGTCGCCATCGATCAGGCGAACGATAGCTGGCAGATCTTCGCGCGGAGGCTCGATGTCCTCGTTGTCGGCTCCGTCGCTCAGTCGCCAATTGCTCGTCCCGGTAACTCTTGGGTAAAACTGAAGAACTCGAGAACCGCCCGGCTCCAGATAGCAGGGCTTGACTTCAACGCCGCCAATTCTTCCGATACCACGCGTCTGCTCTAGTGTCACCGTTCCGTCGAACGGTTTCGCGCCCGGATTGCGCACCACCACCGACAGCAAATTGAACTCGTCAGGCACGGCGCGACCGTTAAATCCCCACGATACCTCATCGAATTCCAACGCCGCAACATTCTGGACCATCGACAACCAAACGACAGTGCAGGAAAAGACCAGCATAGACAGCCGTCGATCAATCGCATTTATCCAGTTGCAACGTCGCATAGGCATCTAATACTCCATTGCTGACGCAAGAAAAGAGGCAATGCACGTGGGTCGATATTGGTCACAGAAGGAGGTCGGCGGCTGGCTGCCGGATGGTTCCGCCGCTTCACGCAGGACGACGCAGGCCCCACAGAGGACTGCGGCCGCTGCATCGCCGTAGAGGACTTGGCGTTCGCTACCGTCCGGGCCGGCAAAGCTCGGGCTGGCTGAGCTACCTCACTTCGCGATCAGGAGCCCAAAAAGGGAATTGAATCCGTTCTGCTGTGATCAACTCAGAACACCAGTGAGCGTTCGGCAATATTTAAGGTAGTTAG
>JAQCER010000344.1 GCA_027618625.1 Verrucomicrobiota bacterium | reverse complement strand
ACGCGATTACCTCCAGCCCTTGCAAAAACGCACTGTAGCGCACTCTCAACTCATCCATAGGCAAACCCACGACGTTGCTCCAAGAGCCATCAATCCTTTCGATAATCTCATCGCCATGTTCCTGAGCACCGTATGCGCCCGCCTTGTCCAGCGGGTTCACTTTGGCAAAGTAACTCGCAATTTGCTCCCTTTTCAATTCCTTGAATGTCACCCGCGTCACAACGTGAAATTTCTCGGACTGGTTCAATTCGACGCAGCACAGTGCCACTCCCGTGCTCACTTCATGCGTGCGCCCGGACAGGCGCTCGATCATTTGCACCGCCTCATCCATATGCCGAGGTTTGCCGAGCGCCTCACCATCGATCGCCACCAGAGTGTCGGCGCCGATGACAATTGCGGCAGGATACCGTTCGGCTACCCACTGGGCCTTGCTCCGTGCATTTTCAGCGACCAATTCACCCAGATTCGATTGGATGCAGTTACTCTCCTCCGCCTCTGAAGCCACCACCTCAAAGACATACCCCTCCTCAGCCATCAGTTGGCTGCGGCGCGGAGAACTGGATCCAAGGATGAGAGAACGGGCGGGCAAGGGTGCCGGAGAGTCCTACGCCACCGCGCACCGTTCAAGCCGGATTTTGCACAATCGCAGTTTTGTCCGTCAGCCAAAGACTCCAACCATCATCCAACAGCCGCCGCAAGCCGTTGCAGCAACCTAGGCGTTTCTTGTTCCTCCGCGAGCTGCTTCAGGCGCTCGACAACACTCTGCACGCTTTCGTCGAGGGTCGAAGTCCCTGCCGTCACGCCTACGGTCTCGACGCCAGCGATCCACTCTGGCTGCACGTCATCGGCATGTTCAACGTGGTATCTTTTTGCCCCCAGCTCATTGGCTTTGGCCACCAGCTGGTGGGTGTTGTTGCTGTTCTTGCCACCTACGACCACAACGACCTCATTGTTCTGACAGAGCTCGACCAGCGCCGCCTGCCGATCCTTGGTAGGCTGACACACGGTATCGACAAACCGAACTTCTGATTCCGGGTGAAATGCCTGGATCGCCCGCACCAGAACCCGCACTCGGTCGATCTGCTGCGTCGTCTGACTGACCACACCGATCTTCGCATGGAATGGCAGCTGAGAAATCTCGCCGGCGGTTTCGATCACGCATGCCTGAGGAAAATCCCCCACCAGACCGCGCACTTCCACGTGCCCCGCCTTGCCAATCACCACTGGGAAGTAGCCTTCGTCAACCAGTCGAGCGAGTGCTTTGTGTGCTTTGTTCACCAGCGGACAGGTGGTGTCCGTCACTTGAAAACCAGCATCACGCCAAGCCCTGCGATTTCGATCCGAAGCCCCATGGGCAGTGATCACTACATCGCGCGTGGTCGCGCTATCGATCGCATCCAGATCACCGTCGCGCACCCCCAGCGTCTTCAAGTGCTCACTCACTACGGGGTTGTGCACCAACTGCCCTAACATCGTCACCGGAGCCTCCGATGCCGCCTTGTGGGTCGCGCTCAAAGCGTCACGTACCCCGAAACACATCCCGTAATGTTTTGCCAATTGGATCCTCATAGTTTGTCTGATTCTAGTCTTGTTAGTTGGAAAATTAGTTGTTCACAGAATAAATTACACAGATCCTTATGGTTTAATGCTTTGCAACACAAAGTGAATAACCAAAAAAACACGGTGTGTTTCCTATTTCCGCTTTCAGGATTTACTCATCTTAAGGATTTGCTCCATGATCTCCAGATACCGCTCGAATGCCACACGTCCGGTCGCAGTGAGCGCATATTTGGACTGGGGCCTCTTCTCCATATCCTTTTCCATGGAAACATAATCACTATTGTGAAGGGCGCGCAGGTGGGTGATCAAATTGCCATCACTCATGTCGAGTTCGGACTTCAAATCCTGAAAACTCCACTCCGCCTTGGCTGCCAGCAGGGCCATGATCGACAAGCGCGCCTTCTCGTGGATCGTTTTGTCCAGCTTCGAAAAATCGACGTAGCGACTGGTTGGTTTCTGGCTCATGAAGCGGATCGAAAGGGGTTATTTGCCGGTCGGCCAGCAGGAACCGATGGCAATACGGACGGAACTTGTGCGTGCGTCGGACGCATCGCCTGCGCACCCGTGATTGCAGCCGCATAAATCAGGTGAAACAGTCCAAAGGTTACCGCCATAATGAGCGCAGCATACTGAAAGCGGTTGGTCGTTTCATTCGCAAAACCAAGGTATACCGGCAACATTACGATGCCCGCAAATGCAAACGCACGGCCCAGCCAGACCAGCGATTTAGGGGCAAAGCTGCCAGTCGACAACAGAGCGAGACCAAAGAAAATCACCCAGACGATCGCGCACAAGCCAAGGTCATTTAAAAACGCCGCGAGCGAGACACCCGTCACGCACCCACAGAGCAGTGGCGGTGCCAGTGCGCGGACCGCGTGCCTTAATCCAGGCGACAGAAACCGATCACCGCGATGCCGCGCATTGCGATAAATCATCGTAAAATTAATGGCCTCGACCACCAGGTAGCCCATCAGCCAGGTCAGGACAAATGGCAACCATCCGGACTCCCCGCCGGACGGATAACGATGCCCACCGACCCACCAAAGCACAGCTCCCGCCACAATTCCGAGGATCCCGCCCATCAGTGCCGCTGGGGCAGAAATCGCCCGATAAATCGTCGAGCGCTCCATCAGCGCACGAATCGCTCGGAGGTGTTCTTCGGCTGTTTCGGATGACTTCACTAATCGGCTTTCAGGGATCGGCTTTCAGGGACCTTCGGAGTCTACACCTTTTCACTTTGTGATGCAAAGTGAAATTCGGCAGAATGGATTTGAGAGAAAATGGGAACGCTTTTAGATTAGACGCACAAAGGCACCAATGGGACACCCCCTCGCAGGCAGTTGTTCAATTTTTTTCCGGAGAGCCCGCTGAACCGCTGAATTGGTGTCTTTCCAGTTTCATGGCCCTGTGCAATGATTTCGACAGATGACACCACCACGATTATTTGCCGTCCTGATGTTGCTCGTCGCCCTCATCAGTTCCAGCTGTTCCACCTTCCACAGAGACTGGCGCGACACGCCCCTCACACCGGCAGGAAGCAGCGGCACCGCTACCATTGAAGGTCGCTGGGACGGCAGCTGGAGATCGGACACCAATCGCCATTCGGGTAAACTTCGTTGCATCATCTCTCCAACCGATCGCCCTGGACACTACGAATTCCGCTACTGGGGCACCTTCGCGAAAGTATTCCGATTCCACTACACCGTCGATTACGATGTCGAGCCCCGCGATGGAGCATGGCAAATGGCAGGCGAGAGCGATCTCGGCATCATGGGAGGAAAGTTCCACCACACTGCGACCATCGCCGGAGGCAAGTTCGATGCCACCTACTCATCAAAGTGGGACAACGGGAAGTTCAACCTGCGTCGACCAGCAGAGTAGCCTCCCTTCATCGATCAGTCAGTCGTTGACCCCTGATTATCTGCGGAAATGATGCGCGTCTCCGTAGCGTGACCTCCCGTGTAGGCATCACGCATTGCGGCGGCAATTTTGTCCGCGTTATCAGTAGCCGTAAGGCAGGCAATGGTTGATCCTGATCCACTGAGGAATCCTCCCAGTGCCCCAGCCTCAGTCCCCGCTAGAATCACATTGAACAAACCAGGCACCAGATGCTGCCGATACGTCTGGTGCAGATAGTCATCAAAAGTGTCCCGCAGCTTGTGATACTCGCGCGTGGCAAATGCTGCCGTAATGCTGCATGCATTGCTCATATTGTTCACCGCCTCCTTGTGCAGGATCGAGTCCGGCAGAACTTTGCGCGCATTCGCAGTCAGCACTTCCAGATCCGGCACCAGCAAAACGAACTTCAGCGCGGGATCGACTTCGAAACGGAAAAAATCTCCGTGCGCATTCGTGATCACAAATCCTCCGAACACCGCCGGTGCTGCGTTGTCAGGATGTCCTTCGATTTCGGTGCACAGGCGAAACAGCCCCAGGGCGTCCAGCGGTCTGCCCGCCAGCTTGTTCAGCGCCTGAAGAATTCCCAGCCTCAGTGTCACACTGCTGCCAAGCCCACGCGAAATCGGCACGTCGCCCTCGATCTCCCATCGAAATGCAAATGGTCGCTTCCCGGCTTTCTCGAAAAAAGCTGCCGCGCACTGGGCCACCATCGGGTGCTCTGGCGCGCCATTCATTGCCGAATCACCATCTCCTGTTCGGAATACGGTGACGTCATTGTAAACCGTCAACGCAATCCCAAGGCAATCATAGCCGGGGCCAATATTGGATGTACTGCCAGGCACCCGCACGCGTGCGGTGTCTGGAGAAGTCGGGGTGTCGTCGCGAGTATCTAAGGCCACGCGCGAGTCATACCCCAGATCCGCCAATTTGAACAGGGCGAACCTGCTCCCGAATCACCATTCGCGTCGATTGTCATATGAGATGGATAACGCCACCCAAATCCGATACAGTTTCGCTCATGACCCGCTCGCTCATTTCCCTGACAGCAATTTCCACCGGAATGATTTTCACGTTTTTGGCACCCCTGTCAGCAGTCGGTCAGTCCGAACCATCCACCGGTGCCGATCTCCTCAAGACGGACATTCTAGCCGTCCTCGCCCATCCGGACGACGAGACAATGATGGCAGCCACCGTGGCTCGCTATGCGCTTGTGGAAAAGAAGCGCATAGCCCACGTCTACTGCACGCGTGGTGAAGGCGGCGGCAATATGGTCGGCACACAATGGGGCCCGGCCCTCGGAATCCTGCGCGAACGGGAACTGCGCGATTGCCTCGATACGCTCGGCGTCCGCGACTGCCATTTTCTCGATCAAGTCGACTGGGCCTACACCGAGAGCGCGTCCATGACTCTTGAAAAATGGGATCGCGAAGCCGCCGTTGAAGGACTCACACGCCTCATTCGAACCCTGCGACCTGAAGTTATCCTGACGATGAGCCCATTCCCCAGCCCCGGCTGGCACGGTCATCACCAGGCCGCCGGCATGCTGGCGGTCGAAGCCACATCAGCCGCTGCTGATTCCACGCGAT
>JAQCER010000343.1 GCA_027618625.1 Verrucomicrobiota bacterium | reverse complement strand
GGCATTGCAGATTGCTGCGATGTTCGTGCTCATGTGCCTGCTGTGGTCGTTGTGGCAAAGTCCCAGTGTCGGGAGCTGGCTGGAAGTGCTGGCGCAGGCGAAAAACGCGCCCCCTGACGAAATCACGTGGTTGCTCGGGCTTGGGCTGCTGGCGATCGCACTCGGAGTCGGCGGGCAGTTTCTCGTTCATCGAGGCATTGAAGTTTTGCCGGTACATCCGTCGAACGGACGTGCCACGGCTTCTACAGTGGGGACAATGTCAGGGTTACTCGCATTCGGGCTCATGCAACAGAACGAAGGCTCGCGACTCGATGGCAAGTTTGCCGAAGTCGCTGATGCCATGCGTGGAATCGACGTGCGTCCCTCGGCGCAGATCAATCTGGAGCGCGGCTACTACGAGGGCCTGCTCTCTGAAGATGATGGCTATGCGAGACTGCTGCGCTCGCGGGTTTTCACTGAACGTGAGAAGGACGAGCGCCCGGAAGATTTCCCCAATGATGAAAAGTGGATGCGCACCGGCGACGTGCGACAGAAAGCCTTCGTCCCATTAGCCACGGGCATCACCGTAGGGAAACCGTGGCAGACGAACCAGTGGGGGATTCGCGATCAGGAGTATACGAAAGCAAAGCCGGACGGAACCTATCGCATCGCCATGTTGGGAGCATCGTACACCATGGGGCGCGGGGTCGAGGAAGACAAAGACTTTGTGCGCCATCTCGAGCAATTGCTCAATGTGCCGGGCACCGCAGAGATGCCAGTCGAGATCCTCAACTTTGCCACCACCGCCTACGCCACCATCGAGAACACATACGTTTGCGAGCACATCGTGCCCGAGTTCCAACCGGACGCCATCTTCTTCGTCGCCCACGGTGTCGATATCTTGCGCTGTAGCAGCAAGCTCGTCAATTTCATGACCGATCCCGACACCGAGCTGAGTTACGACTATTTTAAGCAGCTCAAAGTCAAGGCGGGTATCGACGCATCGCTCTCACAGGATGAGAACCTGCGCCGGATCCAACCTTACGGAGCCGAGATTCTGCAGTGGTGCTACCAGCGAATGGCGGATGCCTGCCGCGCCAACAGCATCGTGCCCGTGTGGGTATTCCTGCCCACAACCAAGCGCATCGATCGCGCCACCGAAGACATCGGCGAAATGGCTCCGCTCGCCGAGAAAGCAGGGTTTAGCATCCTCACCATCGAAGATCCCTACCGCGGACGACCCTTCGAAGAAATCGTCCTTAGCGAATGGGACGCCCACCCCAACACGAAGGCCCATCGAGGAATAGCACTGCAGTTCCTGAAGACGCTGCGGAAGCAGCAGGATTCGCTGAGATTGCCGATTCTTTAGCTTTAGCAGCGATGGCGCTTATTCAACAATTTCAACTATTCGGAAATAGCGGTGGCGGTTTATGTCATTCAGCTCAGGCAATCAGCTCTCTGATAACGTGTCCGTGAACATCTGTAAGGCGGCGCTGGACTCCGTTCTGATAAAACGTGAGTGCCTCGTGATCGAGGCCGAGCAGGTGTAGGGCGGTGGCGTGGAGGTCGTAGCAGTAAGTAGGATTTTCGGCGGCCATCCATCCGTGGTCGTCGCTGGTGCCGTAGCTGGTACCGCCTTTGACTCCGCCTCCTGCCATCCATGCGGTGAACGCTCCGGGGTTGTGGTCGCGTCCTTTTTGCGATCCCTGCATGAAGGGCTGGCGGCCAAATTCCGTAGTGCAGATGATGAGTGTTTCGTCGAGCAAGCCGCGCAAACGGAGGTCGGAGAGTAATGCGCTTGCGCCGGTGTCAAGAATGCGTCCCCAGTAGCCATGATCGCGGACGATGTCTTCGTGGCTGTCCCAGTTCGGACGGATCTTTTTCGAAGACGTATTCTCCGCACCACAGAAAATCTGCACAAAACGAACGCCACGTTCGACGAGGCGACGGGCGAGCAGGCACTGGCGTCCGAACGGCCCGGCATCGGCGTCGGCGAGGGCGTAATGATGGCGCGTTGCGTCGCTTTCGGTGGCGATATCTACAGCTTCGGGGGCGTTGAGCTGGAGCCGCGCGGCGAGTTCGTACGATGCGATTCTCGCATCGAGCAGAGAATCACCTCGCTTCCCCGCGTGATCGACGTTGAGCGTGCGCAAAAACTCGAGGCCGTCGCGCTCGGCATCGGCGGGCACTGGTATTGCGGGGAAAAGGTCGGTGAACGGAGCCCTATTCGCAGCGGGATCGAGCACGGTGCCTTGATATACTGCGGGCAGAAATCCCGCGCCCCAATTTGCGATTCCGCCCGGCGGCAATCCACGTGGGTCGGGGAGCACGACGAAGGCGGGCAGGTTGTCGTTTGCGCTACCCAGTCCATAGGTCACCCACGATCCCATCGCGGGAAAGCCGGGGCGAATGAAACCGCTGTTCATCATAAACATCGCGGGGCCATGAAGCGCGGATTTACTGTGCATCGAGTGGATAAACGCCATCTCGTCCACATGCTTCGCCAGTTCGGGAAAGAGGTCGCTGATCCAGCGTCCACACTGTCCGTGCTGACGGAATGGCCAGAAACTTTTCGCATAATTCCCCGCGACGCCGGCGAATGTCCGTTTTCCTAACTCAGCATCGAACGGTTGACCGTTGAACCGCTCCAACTCAGGTTTGTAGTCCCACGTATCGACCTGACTCATCCCGCCAGGACAGAAAATTTGAATCACAGCCTTCGCCTTCGGAGCAATGTGCGGACGCTTTGCCGCGAGCTGATTTGGCGTGGCGAGCAATCCATCGCGCCCGAGCATCGCCGCAAGCGCGACTCCACGGAATTGCGCGAGGAAATCGCGGCGGCTTGAACGATGGAGTGGGGAGTCAGTCCACATAAACAAATTCGTTGGCGTTCATCAGCATCCGGCAAAGTTGCGTGAGTCCGCGACTCTTGACCAGCGCTTCAGCAGCATCGCGTTCGGCGTCACTCGGCGGACGGGCAAATGCCAGAGAAAATGCGCGGACTGCCGGTGTGTCGGGTGCCTCGGTCGTCACCCGCTCGGCAAAATATGCCGCCTGTTTCTGCATGAAGTCGTTGTTGAGCAGCGCGAGCGATTGCAGGGCGGTGGTCGTGATATTGCGTGTAGGTGTGAGGTTGGCGGGATTTGCGGCATCGAGCGTGGTGAGGAATTGATGCGCCGTAGTCCGTACCACAAAGCGGTAGATGCTGTTGCGCCACAGTTCAGGCTTATCGGGTGTGATGTATTTGTAAACGGGCGCGTATTCCTCGGTGTAATCGAAGTCGCGGTAGCCGGGGCCGAACATCTCGCCGTTCAGTTTTCCACTCACTGCGAGAACAGAATCGCGCACCGACTCGGCATCAAGGCGGCGGGGATTCATTCGCCAAAGCAGGCGATTCTTCGCGTCAATCGCGAGCGCTTTCTCCGCTCCGATGCTCGTGGAGCTTTGTCGGTACGCGCCGCTCATGACCATCAGTTTGTGCATGGCTTTGAGCGACCATCCTCGCCTGGCAAACTCATCCGCGAGCCAGTCGAGCATTTCCGGATGCGATGGCAGACCCCCGCCAGTGCCGAAGTCGCTCGGCGTATCGACAATCCCGGTGCCAAAGTGATACTGCCAAAGCCGGTTCACGATGACGCGGCGCGTAAGAGGGTTGTCCGGCGAGACGATCCACTCGGCCAGAGCACGGCGACGTTCCCCGTCGCTGCTCTTCCGATCCGCGAGTTCTGGCTTGAGCATGGTGACACACGCAAGTGCTCCTGGAGTGACTTCGTCTCCAGAATGCTCGGGATCGCCCCGCTCCATCATGTGCATGGCCGGCGGTTGTTCGCTGAGAACCGCGTAAACTTTTTCCGGCGTCGGCATCGCTTTGATTTCCATTTCGAGTTCCGCGATGCGCGCCGGGGTGGCCATGTCTTCGTTCAAAGGCACGATGCGCGGGTCGCCGAAGAACACTTGGTCGTGACCGATTCCGTCGCCGCCGTCGGTCGCCATGAGAGTGAGAAATCGCGCATTTTCTGGCAATGGCATATTGATAAAATGCCGTGTGCTATTTAAGCTGATTCGCTCGGCAAGAAACACCAACTCGCCATCCACAAACACCCGCACGTCGGCAAACGTCTCCTTCTCAGGCCTGCCACCGTAGCCCACATCAGCGCGAAATCGGAGGGCGGACTTCAGTGCGGCACGCATCGGCATGAGGTCGAAAGTGATCGCCGCATTTGCGTGCAACCCGAGCAGTGAACGACCGTCCTTGTTGAAATCGACGCCGCCAATGTCCGTGGCCTTTTGTGCATTCACTGGGCCGTTGCGCATCGCGTCCCATGCGTCGCCGGATGTTTTCGGAACGCCCGGCACCTTTAACCCCGTCGTGCTCACGGTTACTTCGGAATCGCCGTTCGGAACCAGCACGCTGTCAATAAATTCGCTCTCCACGGCGGTGGGAACGTTGGCCTTTGCCCCCTGAATGGAGTTGCCAAAATCCGGCTGCGTTTTTCCAGTCGCGGGATTGATGCCACTTCCGAGAGAGGATGCCAGGTCCAGGCCCGGTCGCGTCAACTTCGCCAGCCTCTTTGTCGCTTCTGCGAGCTTGCGCACCGCGGCGGCATCCACGTCGCGTTCGCCGCGCTTCACCCCCGCGAAGACGGCAGCGAGCGCGTAGTATTCGCGCTGCGAAATTGGGTCGAGTTTGTGATCGTGGCAACGTGCACAGTTTACCGTCATCGCCGTCGTCGCGGTCATGACTTGCGTCAGCATGTCGTCAAGATCGTCGGCACGAGCGAGTCGCTTCAGCACCGGGCTTGGCGTTTCCGCCTGCCCGACGAAGTCCCACGGACCGGCGGCGAGAAATCCCGTCGCTACCACCGCTTCCGAGTCGTCCGGTCGCAGCACGTCGCCGGCAATCTGGTCGCGCAAAAACCCGTCATATCGAAGATCCGCATTGAGCGCGCGAATCACCCAATCACGATATCGCCAGGCATTCTGACGAATTTGATCGCGTTCGAATCCATGCGTGTCCGCGTAGTGCGCGATGTCCAGCCAATGCCGTGCCCAGCGCTCGCCGTAGCGAGGCGAAGCG
>JAQCER010000342.1 GCA_027618625.1 Verrucomicrobiota bacterium | reverse complement strand
AGATGCTGCAACTCAGGAGCTTCCCGGTAACCCGAGACTGCCTCCGCAAGAATGGGAGCGCCCAGATCCGACAGAAAGCGAACCAGATCCGATCGCCCCCCCGGCGCGTTACTCCCTAACAAAACCACTACATTCTGCGACGAATCAAGAAATTCATTGAGCGCATGTGTTGACGCATCCCTCGCTGGGGCAGAAGCGGGGTCTGAGGCCAGCGCAGCGTGTGTCAGAACTTCGATATCGCCCCGGTCTACCACGCAATCATCCTGATTCGGTTCTGGGAGACAAACATTGATGTGAGCTGGTTGCTCACGCTGCCATCCCTCCAGGCAGTTTACCACAACGTCGGCTGATTCCAGATCTACCGCGTGTGGGGCATAAACACCAAAAATCCCGGCTTGCTCGATTGCCTGTGGCGCCCCGGTGCCACGGTAACTGGGAGGGCGATCAGCCGTCACTGCGAGCAATGGAACATTCTGGTAGAAACCTTCCACCATTGCGGGCAAGAGTTCGGCAACTGCCGTCCCTGACGTCGTCACCACCGCGACTGGACGCTGCAATGCTCTCGCTCTACCGAGAGCAAAGAATCCGGCCGACCGCTCCTCACTGAAGTGCCAGACCCGCACTGGACAATCACTCCACTCTGACATTGCTGCCAAAGGCATCACCAGTGCAGCATTGCGCGCTCCAGCACAGACGACATACTCTGCCACGCCCGAGCGCGAGCAGGCTGACAACACCGCACGCGCCAGCGCATTCATGCGAGTCCAATGCGCTCTTTGACCCAGGCGCGCTTGAGCTTCAACTCATCCCACTCTTTGTCTTCGATGCTTTCAGTGATCACTCCGCAGCCCGCAGGCAAGGACCCGTTGTCGTGATTCCAGAAGAAACCACGGATCGCCGCCACGGCATGAAATGTTCCCTGCCACCACACTCCCAGCGGCGCACCAAACATCGACGGCACCTCCATTTCCGTTCGATAACGGTTCAGCACTTCGAGATTCTGAAGCGTCCGCGGCAGAACTCCCACTGCCGGAGTCGGGTGAATGGCTCCGACCACGTGAGCTGGATTCAAAGCCCCACTGGCGAACCCGGCCAACTTAACTGACAGCAATGTCTGGAAATGAAGCAACCGAGCGAACTCAACGACCTCTCTCTGGCCAATCTCGACTTCACCAAACGCACTCAGGCATTGCACCAGCGCATCGACCACGAACTGATGCTCACGGATCTGCTTGCCGTCTTCGACAAAGGCAGCGCGGGTGGTCGCAGGGGCTGTTCCAGCCAGGGCCATCGTGCGCAATTCTCCATCTGCCAACGTCACCAATGCCTCCGGCGTCACACCAAAGGCACCATCGTCTCCAATTTGGTATCCGTAGCGAAACGCAGCACCGGGCCGGGCCACATCGTAGTGCAGAGAAGAAACCGGACTCGAGCCATTTCCAGTGCTACTGGATCCGTTCACGTGAACGCGCTCCACCACCGCTGGCACCGCTTTCTGCAATTGGCCGCTGGCAAGCCGCGTCGTGATGTCACCAAACACTCGCGCAAAATCGCTGCGGCTCGGCTGCTCCCACACTGGGTCGGCAGAGAACTTGGGCACCTTGATACCAGCGACCGACATTGGCGCATGCGTCGTCCATGCCCTTTCAGGAATCGCCCAGCAATCATGCCGACTGAGGTCAAAATCGTTCACGTAGAATGCCGCCTCGCAATCCCCAGGAAGCTCGCTCACAAAACGAAACGGGCCAGTCCCGAGGACGGCCATTTCCGGTGCGATATCTAGGAAAACATAATCCATGAGGCGATCAACGAGAGCAAGCAACGCGCAATCTCCACTAGATACGCTGTGACTCGGCCCACGGACACCAATACCGGCAGTCGATGCCCGGGCAAGCGCAAAGACGGGGCTTACAATTGCCCCTGGCCCCGGCTGATCTGAACGCCTCGCGCTTCCATGGTAGCGATTGCCTTGGCGATATCGCCAGTTTGCAATTCGACGCCCCGGGTGCCAGCCAGGCGCACAGTCGTCCCGAAGCCTTCCGATGCGGCGTCCTCCGCAGTGAATCGGACGCAGTAGTCGGTGGCCAGGCCGACCACCGTGACATCGGTCACACCGCGATCGCGCAGCCATGCGGCAAGGCCGGTCGACTTGCGCCTGCCGTTGTCGTAGAAGCCACTATAGGAGTCGATTTCAGGGTCGGTGCCCTTTTGAAAAATGGCGTCAAACTGGTGCGCATGCAGCTTTTCGGCAAACTCAGCGCCGACTGTCCCCTGCACGCAGTGCACGGGCCACAGTATCTGATCGAGCCCGTGAAGATCGATTACTTCACCGGGATTTGCTCCCGGGTGGTTCGCGGCGAAGCTTCCGTGCTCTGCCGGGTGCCAGTCCTGCGTGGCCACGACTAAATCGTGCTCGCCCATCAACCGATTGATGACTGGAATGACTCCATCCCCATCCGCGACGGCAAGTGCCCCTCCCGGCAGGAAATCGTTCTGCACATCAACGACGATCAAAGCATTCATGCGCTGACCTCCTCTACCGTCGTCCTCTGTGCTTCTTCCGCCGCGATCGTGCGAATCAAGAATTGGGGCGGCACTTCATCAGTGAGCCAGACGTTGTTTCCGGTGACATAAAACTGATGGCCTGCGGCGTGCATCGCGGCTGCATCAATCTCGACCAGCACTGCTTTGCCATGCCGTGCGCCCACTGCGAACATCGTGCCCGAATCGGTCGAAAGGTGCACGGCGTGGCGTTTCACTTTTTGAATTCCGCGAGCCATGATCGATCCCAGATTGCTTTCTGCGGTGCCATGTAGCAATACACTTGGCGGCACTTGCGCTTCATACCCCAGCTCGACTTCCACCGAGTGGCCTTGTCTCGCCCTGATGCGCTGACCCGCTTCATCAAATTCGAACCGCTTCTTGTCGTTGGTCGCGACCACTTCGTCGATCGTCTCCCGGTCGACCTCTAGGCCGCTCCTCCGAAACGCGGCAATCAGCGCTTCCACATTCACCCAGCCGGCGCCGTCCATTGCCAACTCCGCCACATCCGGCCGATGCCGCAGCACAAGGCTCATTCTCTTACTTATCTTTTTCTTACTTTGCTCATTCATTTTCATCCTCCTTTATCGGAGCATCTTCACAGCTCAAAGCTGAAGCCCTTCTTCTCTTTCTGTCTGTATTCCTTCTCATTAAAACTGTAGAGTCTCGCCGCCCGGTGGGCCACCCCCTGCTGGATCTCGTCCAGTTCGATCAGCACGTCCATACTCAAGATCTTCTTGCGGAAGTTGCGCTTGTCGATCGGCTTCTCGAGGATAATCTCATACAGCTTCTGGAGTTGTGTCAGTGTAAATTTCCGTGGCAGCAGCTCGAAGCCGATAGGTTGGTAGCGAACTTTTCCCTGCAACCGGAGCAGAGCGACTTCCAGGATCTTAGCATGGTCAAACGCCAGCTCAGGAACATCGTGAACCGCAAACCAGGCGGCAGAGCGCGCATCGGTGTCGGCCTTGATCTCGTGCCCTGCCAGATTCGTCAGCGCATAATAGGCAACGCTGACCACATGTTCACGCGGATCACGATCGGGGTCACCGAACGTGTAAAGTTGTTCCAGGAAGACATTTTTGAGTCCCGTTTCTTCCAGCAGTTCTCGTCGCGCTGCAGCATCCACCGATTCCCCAGGAACGACGAACCCACCAGGAATCGCCCACTTTCCCTCATACGGTTCGATGCCACGCTCGATCAGAAGGACTTTCAATTCGTCTTCATCCAGTCCTAAGATGACGCAGTCGACGGTCAACGCAGGACGAGGATACTTGTATTTTGCAGCCATTGCACTTTATGTGTTTTTAATACACTAAGTGTCGTGTAGGCGACAATCCTGCGCAAGTCCTTTTTCGCAAAGAATCACCTCATACTACGCTGAGTAGGGGTTAGGTCACTTGTAACGCAGCTGGGGCTCCGAGCCACTGACAATGATCCGCTTCACACCCATCCGCAGATCCTTCACATTGAAGTTGATCAGCATTCCAGTTTCATACCCAGTGAGGCGTAGGTAATTCTTCATTGTGTCCTTATGAATCGGCAGAAAATCCTCCACCGCAAACACGCTGACCACCACCAGGTCCTCGATCACAAAATCCAGCGTGAACCCGCAGTCGATCCAGTGATCTTTGTAAGACACCTGTACTGCCTGATCTTGCTTGAAGACAATCTCCTTCATTCGCAATTCGAGACCGAGGCATCCCTTATACGCCTCCGCTACCAATCCCGGCCCGAGATGACGATGCACCTCCATGCAGGCTCCCACTATCACGTGGGGAAGTTCATTGCTGTCTAAGTTCAAACAGGTTTTTCCTATTGGGTTTTCACTGGGTCTAAGTGTCTCTCCCAATGGTTTTCACGTCAAGCCCTACCTGTGCGATTCCGCACCGCACTTACCGCGGCACGTCCAGCACCAATCGAGTTCGACATAACAACTTTACCACGATATCCATAGCGACTATTTGTCCCGCAATCGCTTTAGCATCGCAGCCAACTGCGCCTCCGCTCGATCAAGATATTCCAAGAGCGTGCGCGGTGAGATGCAGAATCCACCAAAAGCCATGATCGTGTCCATTTCCGCCCGATCCGCTGTCGCCACAGTCAGCTCGTAGCGCTCTGAATACTGGGCAACCAGACGCTCGATCACATCGTCCGCGGTCTTCCCTTTGCCCGAATAGATCACCAGAATGTCGTCAACCGATCGCTCCTTGGCCTGCGTCTTCTCCCCCTTCCCATCGAAAACGATCACCACCCGTTGCTGCATGCAGTCTTGGTAAACGGTCATGCGGCGGCACAGTTCTTCCCGGGCCATGGCGGCATTTCGCTCATGAATGGAACGAAGATCCTCCCAGGCAAAGATGATGCTGTGCCCGTCGACAAACAGGGCTTTGAGCCTTGGTGTTTCGTCCGCCATCAACTCGGAGTTTCAACTACTCCTGCTAAACAGGCAAGTTCCGCGATCGTTCTCGTGCTCCGCAACGTAATCTGATATGCAATCGTTATGAACACACCACCACCCATTCCCTCGAACGGC
>JAQCER010000341.1 GCA_027618625.1 Verrucomicrobiota bacterium | reverse complement strand
TACCATCGGTTTGACCATGACGTTGAATTCCAGTGGCTTTGAACTGGTTCGAAGCCCGACCGCTGTTTCAGACTTCTACGACTGCGATCTGGTGAGGCGCGACTACTACAAGCTATGCAAAGTGATTGTACGAAAACTCACGGGCAGGGATGCTTCCACGTACCGAGGGGATGATTGACATGTGGCCAGACGACAACTCCAACTCCGCTGCGATATTTGCTCGCGCCAGGCAGGTGTTGCCCGGAGGTGTTTCACGGCTGCTGACTTGGGTCGATCCATTTCCGATCTACGCCAAGCGCGGTATCGGCGCCTATATCGAGGATGTCGACGGGGTTCTCCGGCTCGACCTGTTGAACAATTTCGCCTCGTTGATCCATGGCCATGCCCATCCCGCTATTGTCGAAGCGGTGGCAGAGGTGATTGGTAACGGCTCTTGCTTCGCGTTTCCGACAGAGCGGGAAATCCAGCTCGCGGAACTGCTTCGAGACCGGGTGGCTTCAGTCGACAAGGTTAGGTTCTGCAACAGTGGCACCGAGGCGGTGATGCTTGCGCTGAAGGCCGCAAGGGCCCGAACCGGTCGACACCGGATCGCCAAGATCGAGGGCGCGTATCACGGCATGTATGACCACGCCGAAGTCAGCCTGGACTCAACGCCAGAAAACTGGGGCAATGTGCCCAAGTCGATTCCCCACACCCGTGGTACGCCGCCGGCCGTTCTGGACGATACGTTGGTTCTGCCGCTCAATCAGACGGAAGAAGCGGTGCGACTGGTCCGGGACAGCGCCGACAACCTCGCTGCAATCCTGATCGATCCGGTCCCGAGCGCAATCGGCATGATCGAGATGAGCGCGGAGTTCCTGCAGGCAGTCCAAAAGGCTGCGCGCGAAGTTGGCGCACTGATCGTGACTGACGAGGTCATCGCGCTCCGGCTAGGCTATCACGGTGCCCAGGCGCGCTATGGCATCGAGCCTGATCTCACCACCTTCGCCAAGATCATCGGTGGCGGATACCCGATCGGAGCCGTCTGCGGAACCGAGGCAGCGATGGCCGTATTCAGCCACGACCACGGCCCCCCGCTGAATCCGTCGAGTGGCACCTTCACCGGCAATCCGGTCAGCATGGCGGCCGGCCTCGCGGCCATGGAGGCGCTCACACCGGAGATCTACCAGCAACTGGAACGGGCGGGCGAGCAGGCGCGCACCGGCCTTCGGAATGCGTTCGATAGGGCCGGACGACCTGGACAGGTGACGGGTGTCGGGTCGATGTTCCAGATCCACTTCCACGATCGTCCCATGACGGACTATCGCAGCGCGTACCTAACCACTGCCGAGAAGGCGATGGCCAAGGTCGTGCATCGCGGTATGCTTGACAGAGGGTTCATTCTTTCGCCGCGCTGCTCGGGGTTTCTATCGACCGTGATGACCAGTGCAGAAATCACGGACCTCGCAGCGGCCTTCGCCATGACACTCGAGGTGGCGCAGGAGGCTCATTAGTGGTGATCGACACGGAAGCGCACATCTGCGCTTGCTACGACGCGTCCATCTTGCTGGGCAAGACCTTGTGTTGATTAAGCTCGTAAAACATGCTGTCTTCTCCTTGCGCCCGGGACTCGCCGTCCTCGCAGGTGACCTCGCGTAGACACGGGCACCCGCCAATCTTGAATTATGCAATGTCGCGGCGCTACAATCGATATCGACGCTCAGGCTCAGCGTCGCTGCGGCGCAGTGACGACCCCATTCTGAGAAGACGCAACGAGGTAGCGCGACCTCACACGGAATTGTTGGTGCAACCATGAGATATTCGAAGGTCCGTTATGGAACTCGGCTCCGGGGCAGACAACCGCTTACTCCCGAGAAGTTGGATGAATTCTTGGCCGAACCTCGCAATTGCGTTCTCGGAACGACTAACAGTGATGGATCGTCCCAGCTCACTCCAGTCGGCTTTCTCTGGGATGGCACGGCCTTTTACGTCATAGCGGACAAAGCAAGACATTGGGTCAAAAACAACCTCCGGCGCGACCCGAGACTGAGTGTCGTGGTGGATCAAGGCGACGATTATCGTGCGGTAGTTGCCAAGGGGAGAGCAGAAATTCGAGACGAATCAATCTGGGATATGACGGGGAAGATTCTGGTGAAGTACTTTGGGGAGGAGTCCGCTGCAACCCTCTTGGACGACCTGAAGCGAGACCAGAATCAGAACCCCGTATTGGTCGTCATGAAGCCGGACCAGCTACAGTCGTGGGCACGTGCGGACGCAGAGTAACCGCGCACAAGGGTCTAGTCACCAGAACCCAAAGTGTATGGGAATGCCGTGACAGAACTTACGCACGACGATGTGATCAGACTCGTTCGCCAAGCGAAAAAGCAACAAATCCGTGCAGGTAATTCGTTCTCCTTCATGGACATATCGATCATGGTCGTTGGCGATAGACTGTTTTGCAGACGCTACCATTTCGACGAACCAAGCTGGCATACCGCATTTCTCGCTAACCCATCGGGACAGATCAAGGCAGACGATACGGTGATTCCCATCGATGCTGTCGTTCCCCACGATCTGGGAACTATCAATTTTGCGCTCAACGAAGCCTATCAGACGAGATTTGGTAACAAAGTTCCCGAGAGGGTATTACAAAAGGCCATCGATCAAAAATCGATGGCCAGTACGCTCGAACTCATCCCACGTGATTTGAAATGAAGGTACCGATCCATGCTCCAGCTTAGATGGTGCGGCCCGCATGCTCCCAATAGGGCGCGCGCAGCTTGCGCTTGAAGATTTTGCCCGAGTCTTCGCGCGGCAGCTCGGCTGCAAACTCCCACACCTTCGGCATTTTGTAACCGGCGACTTGCTCGCGCAGCCGGGTTCTCAGTTCGGCCTCTTCGAGGTGAATACCGGGCTGGGGTTGAATGTACGCACAGACGGCCTCGCCAAACTCTTCATCCGGAATGCCGAACACGGCGCAGTCGGCAATCTCCGGCATCTTGTGCAGCTCTGCTTCGATCTCAGCCGGATAAATGTTCACACCACCGGAGATGATCATGTCGCTGGCCCGATCGCAGAGGTAGAGGAAACCGTCCTCGTCGAAGTAACCAATGTCGCCTGGTGCGAACAGCCCCTGCTTTTCCATCTGTCGGCGCTTGGCAGGGTCGTTCTGATACGTGAAGTCGGATGAGCCCTCCGTGCGACCGATTACTTCGCCGATTTCCCGTGGCGGCAATTCGTTGCCGTTCTCGTCGACGACTCGCACCACTGCACCTGTCATGGGACGACCAACCGTTCCCGGGTGCGCCAGCCATTCCTCTGTGGTGCAGAAGGTGATATTGCCCATTTCTGTGGACCCGTAGTATTCGTTGATCACCGGCCCCCACCACTCGATCATGGCCTGCTTGATAGGGGGCGATACGGGCGCTGCTGCGTGTGCTACAAACTCGAGCGAGGAGACATCGTACCGCCCTCGAACCTCTGCAGGCAGCTTGAGCAGCCGGTTGAACATGATTGGCACCATGTTCAGGTGGGTGATTTTTCGCTGCTCTATCTGCCGCAGCAGATCTTCGGGGTCGAAGCGCGGCAGCATGACGATGTTGGCGTCGTTAACGAAGCAGAAGTTTGCGTGAGTGTTGGGCGCGGAATGATAGATGGGCCCGACGATGGCGGTGGTCACGTCTTGGCCCCGCTCGAGGTAGTCGGTAAAACCATAGCACTGCGCCAGCATGCGCATCGCAACCTGCTTCTGCTGCGTTGTCGCAGAGGGACGCTTCACACCTTTGGGGTGCCCGGTAGTCCCGGAGGTATAAATGATCGTGCTTGGCATTTGAGCTGGTGGTCGCGCGGAGTCTTGAAAGCCATCTCGCCAGTTCTCCCAATTGGTATTTCCTGCCGGCACCTGGCACGCCAGATCCGTCAGACCGTACGCCGATTGAATTTCAGACGGTACGGCGACTTGCAGG
The DNA here is from genome assembly GCA_027618625.1 of Verrucomicrobiota bacterium. Taxonomy (GTDB): domain Bacteria; phylum Verrucomicrobiota; class Verrucomicrobiia; order Verrucomicrobiales; family DEV007; genus JAGROY01. The sequence goes on along the minus strand of JAQCER010000341.1, from coordinate 1,140 downwards.
ACTGTCAATTCGGGCGGAACAATCTCATGGATGCTGTTGTACAGATCGGCATGTATGACCAGCACCTTGGCCCTGGAATCTTCGAGAAGGTAGTGAGCTTCTGTAGGTGTGTAGTGCCAGTTCACGGCGACCGGATATGCGCCGACAAGACCGGCGCCGATACTCGCCTCGAAAAAGGGGTAGTCGTTGCGCAGATAAATCGCCACGCCGTCGCCGGGTCCTACACCCAGGCTTTCGAATCCGGCAGCGGCCTGACGTGCGCGGCGGTGTATTTCGGTTGCTGTGATTGCTCGCGTGCCGTTCCAGATGGTTCCCATGGGAGGTGTCCTTGCACTTAAAGGTCGATTGTAGCGAAAGAGTCAGCCATTTCTGTAGCCTGAAATCCTGATTCGGCTGACGCTGAACTGATCCGTGTGTCCACATGGATAGTCCACACCGTATCCAAGTTTGATTGGATGTACTTCTTGTCAACGGGCGGCTTCGAGTGCTAACGACCGCATCCCGCCGTGAGGTTCAGCCTGCACACACCAGGCACCGGCCTAGCGTTTGGAGGTATTGAGGGTCTGCACACCCTTTACAGGATCGAATCCAGTGGGGCTGTACAGAAAGTCCTCCCGCCCGAGCAGTTGCGACATCCCTGGTCCATGCCGGGCGATCAAATCATCCGCATAGGCGCTGTAGTCTTCGACGGGTCGCATCATCAGTCGCGTGTAGGCGATGTGAGCCACGACTCGCTCACCTTCGATCTGACGCGGCCAGTTTGAGTGCCAGATGTTGCCGTCCCACATCGCAACGGAACCGGGCGGGCATTCAATGGCAATGGCACCAGCCTCAGCTTTGGTTTCCTCCGCGTTGGGATGGCGATGCAGCACCTGGCTGCCTGGGATTACCAGCGTGGCACCACCCTCCTTCGTGTAACCGGTGAGTGCCCAACAGGCCGTCAGCAGCGTGTTGTGCGCCGGGAAGGGTGCAGGCAGCCAGCCGCTGTCCGCATGGAGACCGATGGTGGTCGGTCCCGTAGGCATGACGCTGGTAGAAATCTGAGTCAGCAGGAAGCCGCGCCCGACCGAAAACTCGGCCATGGCCATCACCTTGGGATTCAATGCCGCTTCAGCGAACACCGGATCCTTTGCGAGCAAC
>JAQCER010000340.1 GCA_027618625.1 Verrucomicrobiota bacterium | reverse complement strand
GCTGGTATTTTGGTAGCCATTTTTTCGTGGATTATGGTTTTCATACAGGGGACTTGAACCCCATTTGGACTGTGCCCATGCTGGGCACACACACGGCGCGGCTGGACAACCACTGGGGCTCTCTACTTTGCTTCCATGACTTTCTCTGGTTTCAACATCACCCCAGCCATCGACGCGCAGCCCCGCCCCAGCGGTGCCAGCGCTTAGACGTTAGACGGCACTTTATCGCATGACCCATATCCGAACGCAGCTGGGCACCAGATGGCCTGAGAAGGAGCCCTTTGCCGTGAAGGTGATGTCCGCCGCCTTGTTCTTCATACCGAAGGCGAATCCCGACTATGACAAGAGGATGCACTTGGTACATGAGTGGTGGATTGAGTTCGACGAGAGCGGGTTGCCAGGCCGCGAGATCGGACTAGATGCCACGGGGAAACCGGTACTCGCAGGGCCGGACGAGAGGAACTACGGATTCTGGTTGGATACGAACATGCGACTTCAGGACTTTGGCGGTGATGAAGTCAACGCAGAGGCATTCGAGGCACGCTGGAGTGAATTCTTTGCTGGTCGGAAGTATGCCGCCGGTGCCGTCTAACTCTAACAACGCGTTGTTGACCGACACGTTCAGCGCGCTACGCTGCGCATGCGGCGCGGCAAAACGCGGACGTTAGCCGTCATCGCACGCTTGACCACCAACGAACAGCTCACGGATTTGCTTAGTCGTCTTGAGGATGCCAAGGGCGAGGCTCGTGTGTCCTTTGCCGATGGCGGCGTTTACGATTTACGGATTGTCTCCACTTGGCACGCAGAGGCGGGAGGTGACATCGTTGCGGATGTGGTTCGGAGTGTTCAGAGCGATTGCTCAGAGCGCTTGGAGACAGCGGCCATGAATTTTAAGCTCGATGACGTTGTTCGACTAGAGTCTGGAGATGAGTGCTTATTTACAAGAGATGACGGCTAATTGGGTCGAGGTGGCAGGATTGCGCCTGCCACCCCTCCCACCCACACCACCCGGCATGCGGGTCCGCACCGGGCGGTTCCAATCAGACTTAGAAGAGTAGCTTGCGCCGCACTCCGTCGTGCAGCTAATGCGAGATTACTCTCACTTTGGCCTGAACCCCATTTGGACTGTGCCCATGCTGGGCACACACAAGCCATGAGAGCCAACCGGCGATAACGTCTCTATCTCTGGTTGAATCGGAGCTTGATCTCGCCTGCGCCACCACTCATCGTTCGCCACAATCCAACACGTAGCCGACCATGACAAAGTTTGATAGAAGCAGGGAGAACCCGCTGGCGCTCAAGACTCCACCTGGAACCTCTGATTTTACTATGCACCTCGATGCTAAGGACGGGCTTCCCATTTTGGTTTGCACGGTCGGCAAGACAGTTCTGCACTACGACGCCCGTTGCATTGAGGATCTTCATGCGATGCTTAAGGCTCACGGAGATTGGATGGAGCTCGGCGGAGCCGATGAGCAGAAGCCTGCAAAAGAAAACTCAGTTGAGGCGTGGGGGCGATCCGATACGAATCCTATCAGAGGATGGTATGGATTGAAGAAGGGGCTTCGTGGCCGATTTGGTGTATATATTCCGCCCCTCATGGAGGCACTTGGCCTTTGCGAACTCGAACATCAAGCTAAGAACAATCGCATCCGAGCAATATGAAGAAGGGCGAGCAAGACGTCCCTCCGAACGTCTGCCCCGCCTCCATTTCCAGCCGTCGTGACCGTTCCACCCTCAACCCGCAGTCGAAGGCTCGCCCCCCGGTCAGGCGTAGGGCGACTTGGACAGCCCAGTTTGAACGCCGGCCATCGAATCCCAAGATCGATACTATGAAACTCTTGTTCCTTGCCATACTCCTCGCAGCAGTTTTAGGGCTGCCCGCACAGGCGGACAGCGATTCCGTTTCTTCCGTTCCGAGCTGCCCTGTCTGACCCGGAGAAGGTGCCGCCGCGAGCGGTGCGAAAGCCGAACAATCCTCAATCTGGAATTTTACGTTTGGCACACGCTATATCGACGATTGCCGGTGCTCGCGCGGGTGCTCACTTCTGCAGGCATCGGTGCTTTCTCCGACTCATCAAACTCATCCACAGATCCAACACACGCGTCAAAATTCCGATGCCTACGTCCATCTCCGAACTTCACTACATCGACTCCCACACTGGCGGCGAACCTACCCGCGTCATTCATGCTGGATTCCCAGAGTTGGCTGGCACGACGATGGCGGAGAAACGCGCCTCGCTGCAGCACTCCCACGACTGGGTGAGATCAGCCAGCGTCAATGAACCGCGCGGCTCAGATGCTGTCGTGGGTGCCCTGTTGCTTCCGCCGTCCGATCCAGAGATGGATGCCGGGGTGATTTTTTATAACAACGTCGGCTATATCAACATGTGCGTGCACGGAACGATCGGGCTGGCTGTAACACTTGCGCATATGGGTCGGCTGGCGACCAACGGCACAGCCAGGATCGAAACGCCCGTGGGAAATGTCGAGGCCACCCTTACTGGCCGCAATTTTGTCACCGTAGAGAACGTCCCCAGCTATCGAAGCCGGGCGGACGTGACGGTCGATGTCCCTGGCTATGGCCCGGTCACGGGCGACGTTGCCTGGGGAGGCAACTGGTTCTTCCTCGTCGAACAGCATTCCCAATTCCTTCTCTTGGCCAATGTCGGCGAGCTTACCCACTTCTGCACGGCGATACGGCAGGCGCTCCGTAATGCAGGGATCGCCGGAACGGACGGTATGGAAATAGACCACATTGAGCTGTTTTCGGCGCCGGGCGCAGGAATCGACGCTGACAGCCAAAACTTTGTCCTCTGCCCGGGTGGCGCCTACGACCGATCTCCCTGCGGGACTGGCACCAGTGCGAAACTCGCCTGCCTGCACGCTCGCGGCAAACTCGCACCAGGACAGACCTGGCGCCAGGCGGGCATTGTTGGCAGCATTTTCGAAGGCTCGGTGGAAACTCGTGGCAACACCGTGATTCCTACAATCAAGGGAAGTGCCTACATTACCGGTGAAGGCCGACTGCTGAGCGACTCAAATGATCCCTTCGCTCATGGAATCCGGTGAAGCGTCTTGAACACCCATCCCCGATCAATCCGGGATAACCCAGACAACCCAAGGTTGACTTGGGTCTCTCGCTATCCGAGAAGACAACCATGCGATCCCGCAGTACCCCGGACACAGCCAACGAAAGCGAGCCTCCAAAGGCCAAACTCAACCGAGAGTCAGTTCTCGGCACCAGTTGGATTCTGAAGTACCTTCGACCCTACCGGCGCTTCTTCTATCCCGCTCTGGCCTGCCTGTTTATCACCAGTGGTCTCGCACTGGTCTTTCCTTACATGATGGGCCAACTCGTCGGTGGATCGATGGGCGCTGCAAAAGCAGGTTCAGACGTCGATGTGGCAGCGATTTCCTCTAACATCAATCGCATTGCCATGATCCTCACCGGAGCACTGGCGCTCCAGGCATTCATTGCCTACTGGCGCGTCCGCTGGTTCGCGAGGGCTGGCGAAAGAGCGCTGGCAGACATTCGGCGAGACACCTACGGACGCATCATCCGACTGCCGATGGCCTATTTCTCAGAACATCGGGTGGGTGAACTGTCCAGCCGGCTGGCATCTGACCTGACCCAGATGCGCGAGACCTTGATCATGACCGTGCCCCAGATCATTCGCCAGAGCGTCATGCTGGTCGGGGGGCTGGCCTTCGTATTGTCTTCCAGCTGGAGACTGTCGCTCTTCATGCTGGGCACCCTGCCGATTGTCATTCTGACGGTCGCCATCGTCGGTCGAAAAATTCGCGGTTACAGCCGCGACGCGCAAGACCGCCTGGCAGATTCCAGCGTTGTAGTGGAAGAAACGCTCCAGGCTATCAGCGATGTGAAATCATTCACAAAAGAGGCACACGAAACACGTCGCTACGGACAAACGATCGATGGCTTTTTAACGGCAACATTGAAAGCCGCAGGTGCCCGTGCCTTCTTCATATCGTTTATCATCTTTGTGCTGTTCGGCACCATTACGTTGGTGGTCTGGTTCGGCGCTGGGATGCTGCAGGAAGGAACGATTACAACAGAAGAATTCACCCGCTTTGTTTTGTTCAGCGTTTTTGTGGGTGCGGCCCTTGGATCGCTTCCGGAGATTGTGAGTCAATTGCAAAGCTCACTGGGCGCGACGCAGCGTGTCCGCGATCTTCTCAACGCCGAGCCGGAAGGCGAGAATCGAGCTGCGGGCACTGATGCAAAAAACCTGCCCCGCCTCGCCGGTGCAGTGGAGTTGCGGGACGTGCGCTTCAGTTATCCATCGCGGCCAGACATGGAGGTTGCGAAAGGGATCAGTTTCAAGGCAGAAGTCGGCGAACGCATTGCGCTGGTCGGACCGAGCGGTGCCGGCAAATCTACGATCATCCAATTGCTCCTCGCCTTCTACGACCCAGACGCTGGCGCAGTGCTTTATGATGGAATGGATTCCCGCACGCTGCCACTGGAATTCCTGCGCTCGCAGATCGCCATCGTTCCGCAGGAAGTCCTGCTCTTCGGCGGCAGTATCCGCGAGAATATTGCCTACGGGAAAACCGACGCCACTGACGAGGAAATCGCTGACGCCGCCCGTCAGGCCAATGCTCACACGTTTATCGAATCCTTTCCCGAAGGTTACCAGACCGTAGTCGGCGACCGAGGGGTTCGGCTCTCAGGCGGTCAGCGTCAACGCATTGCGATCGCCAGAGCGATCCTGGCTGATCCCGCGGTCCTGATTCTGGACGAGGCGACCAGCTCGCTCGACTCCGAAAGCGAAAGACTCGTCCAGGAAGCACTCGACAAGCTGATGCAGAATCGCACTTCGATCATCATCGCGCATCGACTCGCTACCGTCCGTGACGCAGATCGCATCATCGTTCTGAAGAATGGCGAAGTGGCCGAGTCAGGCACCCATGCCGAGCTCAGCGAGAAGCCTGCTGGAGTCTACCGGATGCTCGCCGAGCTACAGTTCTCGGTTTAGGTTAGGTTAAGTTTAGCCTGCATTATTCATGAGCGATCTACTGCGACTTGCAAAAGACTCCATTTGCTGCGTTGCGCGCCATTTTTCGA
>JAQCER010000339.1 GCA_027618625.1 Verrucomicrobiota bacterium | reverse complement strand
GTCGCCTACTACCAGCAGCGCGACTTTGCGGCTCAATTCTCTTCGGTGAACGATGACCGATCAAACGAAATCCCAGCCCTGGATCAATTTGATGTCCCCGGCACCGGGCTTGGAGGAGGCTTCACCACCGCGTGGCATCCGAGCGAGTCCATTGACCTTACACTCGGCGCCGACGTTCGTCACCTGACCGGCGAGACCAACGAAGATGCGGGCTTCGTCAATGGAGCCTATTTGCGCCGACGACGCGCCGGAGGAAATGAGACGTTCACCGGCGCATTCGCCCGTGCAGCATTCAAGCCCGACACCGGGACTCAGGTCGAGCTCAGCGGACGCGCGGACTACTGGTCGCTCACCAACGGCGAACGCGTGGAACGGCACCCAAAGACCCGTGCGCTCCTGCGGAACGATCACTACGCAGACCGAGACGGCTTCGAACCATCGCTCGCACTCACATTGCAACAGGAAATCGGCGACACTCTGACGCTGACCGCATCGACCAGCACGTCTTTTCGAGCGCCGACACTGAACGAGCTTTACAGACCCTTTCGAGTTCGAAACGACATTACCGAAGGTAATGTGGCACTCGATCCAGAGCGCTTCTATTCGATCGATGCCGGAGCAACGTGGAAACCGGACGATACCTTCACGCTTTCGAACACGTTCTTTGTCCACTGGATCCATGATGCAATCGCGAACGTTCCGATCACCGATCCAGCGACAGCGGCCAGCCTGGGCATCTTTGTCCCAGCAGGTGGCTCCCTGCAGCTGCGCGACAACGTCGATGAAGCACGCGTGATGGGACTCGAAACCCGGACTGACTGGAAACCCTCGGATCTTTTCAACGTGTCGCTCGCCTACCAGCTGACGGAAACAGAATTCACCGAATCCCCTTTTCAACCGTCCCTGCAAGGCAATGAGTTTCCGCACAGCCCGAATCATCAAGTATCGTTCAACGTTTCCGGCTCACCGGCTGATCGCCTCGAATGGTTTGTGTCCGCGACCTATTCCAGCGAAGTCTTCGACGATGCGCTGGCAGCGCGCCCTTTGGATGCCTACTGGAACACCGGCCTCGGCTTGGCGTTTGAGGTAAACGACCACCTCACTCTCCGAGCACAGATCGACAATGTTCTCGACGAAGAAATCCAAACAGGCAACGCTTCCGACGGACTTTTGACGACTGGGCAACCACGCAGTTTCTGGCTCACGGCAACGGTGGAATGGTAGCGAGCGCGTGGGTAATCTTGCAGAAAAAACGCCGGTTTTCTGATCGAATTCACGAAAATCCTTGTTACCGTGGCTTTTATGTCAAAGTTGTGCCTATCCCATGCTGCACTGTTCACTGCTACCTCCTTCCAGTTTGATCTTCCTCGCATCCCTTCTCTTCGGGATTAGCGCCAAGGCTCAAATCTTTGCCGACTTTGAGACGACAGGTGGCAACTTCACCATGGAGATGTTCCATCAGGATCAACCGATGGCAGTCGCGAATTTCATCGGTCTCGCGGATGGAAGCATCACTTGGCTGGACCAGAACGACCTGAAATTGAAGCGGGGCGTGCCGTTCTACGACGGCATCAAATTTCATCGAGTTATAAAGGACTTCATGACTCAGGGCGGTTCCCGGAATGGCCGGGGAACGGACGGCCCCGGCTACCAGTTCGTTGACCAGTTCGCCCGAGACCCAGCGGGTGCCTTGATTCATCCCCACGCCCAGCAGGGCCTGATATCAATGGCGAATTCAGGCATCAATACCAATGGATCGCAGTTCTTCATTACTGACGTTCCGACACCCTGGCTGGATGGAAAACACATCGTCTTTGGCAGGATTGCAGCAGGCCCATTCGGAACACGCGATGAAGGGATTGCCGCGATCACCGCGATGAACAACACCCCGTTACTCGGCAGCACCCCCATCACTGATCTTGTCATTAACAAAATTGCGATCAGACGCGTAGGCGATGAGGCGGTGGCATTCGACGTGCATGCGCAGGCGCTCCCCATATTGTCCGCCCCCCCTGCCAAATTTCTTCTCGAACAATCAGCCGAGGGTAACGGAATCGCTGAACTAAGCTACGCGAAACCAGCGCTTACCCAGATCGATGTCATTTCCTCAGATGACCTGCTGTCGTGGACCGCCATGAAATCTGCGTTTTATCGGGCGTCGGATCCTGTCACCGACGATGTCAGTTCTCTGCTGGCATCGAAAAGCGCGCAGTTCTTCCGACTCATTCAGGTGGATTACTCGCCGACACCCTATGCTGGGGGACCACCTTCAGTCGCCGATGGAAGACTGAAACTGAATTTCGACGCCACCTTTGACATTGACCTTATCATTGATGCCACTGGAACCGATGGAGCGTGGGATCGTCCTGACGGCCAAGGCGGAGGAACACTCGAGGCGTTCAGTTACACGCAGAGGGCTGCGGCGTTTACCGACCGGATCAGAGTGAACTTCGAAGGTCTCGTCTCGGGCTCCGCCTTTGTCTTTATCATGGACATCCGGCTGTCATTCGACACGCTTACAGGAGGGCGGTTTCAGGGCACCACCAACAGCTCGCCACGTGCAGTCTCAGGCACGTTTGAATGGGTGCCGCCTCAGTAAGGTAAACTGCAGTTACACCGCGTTGGTGCCGGGCTCCCCAGCCTGCATATGGGCCAACGCAGCAGCGATTGCGCCTGAGAACATTGGGTGGGGCTTCGTTGGCTTAGACAGAAATTCCGGATGGAACTGACAGGCAACGTAAAACGGGTGATCGGGGATCTCAATGATCTCGGCAAGATTCCCGTCCGGTGATGTCCCCGAGATCAGAAACCCTGCGGCTTCCAGTTGCTCGCGGTAGTTGTTGTTGAACTCAAAACGGTGACGGTGACGTTCCCTTATTTCGTCGACACCATAGATTTCACGGACTTTGCTGCCCGGCGCGAGCACGCATGGATAGGCACCAAGCCGCATGGTCCCGCCTTTTTCCTGCACCTCCTTTTGCTCGTCCAGCAGGCAGATCACCGGATGCGGGGTAGCGGAATCCAACTCCGTGCTGTTCGCACCTTCCAGACCACAGACGTGGCGGGCGAATTCGATCGTGGAGATGTGCATTCCAAGGCAAAGCCCAAGATACGGCACCTTGTTCTCCCGGGCATACTTTGCGGCAAGGATCTTGCCCTCTGTTCCACGATCACCGAAGCCACCGGGAATCAAAATCGCGTGGGCCTCTGAAAGATGGGCGTAAGCACCGTCGCTCTCGATGTCCTCCGCATCAACCCGGGATACTTCGACACGACAATCATTGGCCGCACCGGCATGGGTCAGCGCCTCATAGATACTCTTGTAGGCATCCTGCAGCTCAATGTATTTTCCAACCACAGCAATCGTCACCTGATGCTTCGGCTCGACGACACTGCGCACAAATGCCTCCCATTCTGACAGATCTGGCTCAGGTGTCTCCAGGCCCAATATCTCGCATACAAGTTCATCGACCTTCTCACGATTGAGCATCAGCGGCAACTCGTAGATCGTATTGTCCGCATCCAGCTCTTCGATGACCGCTTTCTTTGGCACGTTGCAGAACATGGCAATCTTATCACGCACATCATCATCCAGCGGGTACTCTGTCCGGCACACAAGCACCCTCGGTTGAATGCCGATTTCCCGAAGTTTCGCGACACTTTGTTGTGTTGGCTTGGTTTTCAATTCGCCCGCAGCCTTGATAAACGGCACCAGTGTGACGTGAATGAAAAGGACGTTCTCCTGTCCGACTCCGTACACCAGTTGCCGCAGCGCCTCAAGAAACGGCAGCCCCTCAATGTCACCCGTAGTGCCCCCGATTTCAGTGATGATTACATCGCCGCCCATCTTGTCAGCCACCTCGTGGATGCGGGCTTTGATCTCGTCGGTGACGTGTGGGATCACCTGCACTGTCTTTCCAAGATAGTCTCCCCTCCGCTCCTTCTTCAACACTCTGGCGTAGACCTGACCACTCGTGAGATTATTCAGTTTCGACAGCACACAGTTGGTAAAGCGCTCATAGTGCCCGAGGTCGAGATCGGTCTCGGCACCATCGTCCAGAACGTAAACCTCACCGTGCTGATACGGGCTCATCGTGCCCGGATCGACGTTGAGGTAAGGGTCAAACTTCTGGATAATCACCTTCAAGCCTCGCAGCTCCAGGAGGGTGCCCAACGCAGCAGCGGTGAGACCTTTTCCGAGTGAACTGATGACGCCTCCGGTGACGAAAATATACTTCATGTAATCGTATTGTGGGAGGATGAAGGAGTTGATTGTAAACGATCAGTTCGGTCGAGCAGCATTTGTTCCAATTCCGCCACCTGCTCTGGAGTGTCAATGCCGAGCGCCATGTCATCGGTCACGACGACCTGAATCCGAACACCGTTCTCAAGCGCTCGCAGCTGTTCCAGCCCCTCGGCCAATTCCAGCGAAGACGGCTGCCATCGGACAAATTGCTCAAGGAATTCACGGCGAAATCCATAGATTCCATTGTGCCTGTAGTTTTTGAGACCGGGCACCGCATTGCGTCGGTAAGGGATCGGGCTTCGAGAGAAATACAGCGCCCGCCCGGCGGAATCGATCACTACTTTCACCACGTTCGGATCAGCAAATTCCTGGTCACTGCTGAGCGGATTCGCGGCGGTGATCATGTCGATCGTGCGATCCTCTTTCATTCTGTCGGCGAGGGCATCGATCAACTTTGGCGCAATCAGCGGCTCGTCGCCCTGCACATTGATCACATGGGAATAATCGCCCCACAGCGCCGCCGCCTCCGCCACCCTGTCTGTGCCACTTTGATGATTCGACGACGTCATACAGACACGCCCACCAAAGCCGTCAACGCACTCGCGAATGCGCTCGTCATCGGTAGCGACAACCGTGCCGCCCAAGGAACCAGCTTCCTCGCATCGCTCCCAGACATGCTGTACAAGCGGTTTACCTGCAATCACATGTAACGGTTTACCTGGAAAACGAGAGGAAGCCCACCGAGCTGGAATGACTCCAAGAATATTGATCGGATAGGGAGCGGACACGAATAGAAGCTGCCGGTTGCTGCATTTCACAGCGAATGCAGCTGATGGCAAACCATTTTTC